>JAUXYG010000068.1 GCA_030694525.1 Legionella sp.
ATGATTCATGGATTGTAACTCTTGGTGGCCATTATAGATCAACGCCAAAATGCATTGTTCGGGTTGCAGGAACGTTTATTGAATCACCGGGTAATAGTAATTACCAGATAATCAGTGGCGACAGCATTATTCTTGGTGGCTCCATAGGTTATGATCTCACCAAAAATCTTACAGTAGATGCAAGTTACGCCCATGCCTATATGGACAATGCATCCATCCACACCATTTCTGGCAGAACTCAGACTCATGGGATTAACAAAGCATCACGGGACTCCATCTCTTTAAAATTAACTGTTAAAGCTGCGGATATCAGGAATTTGCGATAAAGTTATTGCAAAATAAAAAACCAATGAAGTCATTTTGTGATATAATAGCTGCATTTTATGTCATACATGGTGTTGTATTATGCAGGGTAAAGAAGAGTTAGTTGATTTAAATAAAGAAGAGTTAGTAGTTTCTAATATTGAAAATAGTGATTATTTCTTTAAAAATTTACCGCATGTGCCTTATTTGCAAATAATCTCCTATTTAAATGCAGCAGACCTGACAAATTTGGGTAGACGTTTGTCAAAAGAAGCGTTATTACCTAAAAGTCCTTTCTATAAAATTATGACAATGGTTGATCAATATTTTCCGACCTACAACTCGAAAATGACCCAAATATTATTAAAAAAAATCATCTCCGAGTCGAAAGGATATAATATAGTCGAAGATCATGAGGAAATTTTATCCACCTGGGAAAAACATTTTGAAGTCGCTTTCTCTCTAATTTATGATCACTTCACAAGACCATCGCTCTTGGAAAGAGGGAAATTCATTACCATTAAAGACAAGTTAATGGGTAAAATGAAGTCGCTCAATAACGATAAATATCTAGAGCAAATTGAAATTTCGTTAGAGAAAGAAATTTCCCTTGTATTTGAAAAATATGGATTACAATTCGATTCTTTTTTAGAATCAAAAAATGATTCAATCGTTAATTGGAATGAAAATAAGACTATTATTTCAAAATTGGTCTCAAAAACTAAAAAATCGGGATTTTACAAAGAGCTTTCACTTCTTGAAAATAAGAGTAGGGTAATAATTCCAACCATTTCTAATTACAACAATGAGCATACGTTTATATATTACAGGGACATATTATTGGAAATCTGTTTGGATATCTTTAAACAATATGAACTAGAATCAATGTTTGAAGAATTTAAAGCGAGATATCCTGTTGATAAATGGCCAAATCACACCAAACTATTGTCAGATATTTTAAAACAGGAAAAAAAGGAGCTTGCTAAAGATTTTCAAGCCCTGGACGAACTCATTACCAAATTTAAAAATTACGATATTTTATTTAATTTATTTAAGAAATTGACAGAAACTGATTATTTTATTGATTTTGCTGATTATTATTATAATCTGTTAAATGTATTAAATTGTTTCAATAGTATTTTACTTGCGCTAGAAAACTTAGATTTATATCTGCCTGTCGAGTCTTATTTTACACTTTTTAGCAGAAAGTGTGATTACTTACCTGAAAAAAATAAGGATGCGTTTAAGATTGCTTGCCAATTAATAAATATGGATGGGCTTACACCAATAGATTGTTATAAACGCCATAGTGGCTCGAAGGAATTAATGGCTTTTTTTGGAAAGAAACTTAACGGGGGTACTAATAAACTCAACAATGGCTACTTGATTATTAATCAGCGTCGAGCGTTTCGAGTAATTCACGGTTTGGTTTTAAATGAAAACCATCCCCCTGCAACAGTTAAAAAATACCATCATACGCTATTATTAAAAAATTTATACGGGGAAACTCCGCTACATTTAGCTGTTACTAATAAAGATCTCGGATGGATTAATTATATTATAGATACTTTAAAATATCATAATATCCTTCAACATATTGATGAAGTGGATACTCATGGAAATACTCCGCTTATGGCAGCATGTTTAGCAGGTAATGTGGACGCGATCCAAATTTTGCTTGAACATGGTGCCAAGATGTCAGCGACTAATGCTTCAGGAAATTCGTTCTTTAGCTTACTTGCCCATCCGCGATTTGAATCTATGAGCAAGCGCGATCCATATAAAATTACCCCGTTACATCTGGTAACACAGTTCTTAACCGTAAATGAACTTAAAATTTTACCTCAAAAATGTCTTTATGAAATAAATAGTCAAAATATTCAGGGGGTTACCCCATTGCATTTAGCTGTAATAAATGGGTGTTTAGAAAAAATCAAATGGCTTATCGATCGAGGCGCGAATTTAAATCTTAAAGATAAATTTGGTATGACACCTATCGACTATTTTTATCTTTTTCCCGAAAAATATGAGGAATTTTTAAAAGTTTATCCTGAATCTACCGTAACAATGCGAACTATTTCGTTAGATTTGCTAGTAACCCTGGAAAAAGAATTTCCTTATTTGGTAAAACAATCCATTAAGTATCATCCGGAGCTTGGCTTGCCAGATCTATTAATAGCATCTAGAGACAAGAGAACGGATTATTTAACTCAGTTCGCAGCTATTATTTCGCAAAAAGTTTCTCCAGAAGGAGACTTTAAATTTCAAAACCAATTTATAAAAGCATTTTTGAAATTACTTGATTATATTGTTCAGCTTCAGTCTTCTTCTGAGAAAAAATCGTTAAATAAAAAGTCTTTTTATTATCAAAACGAATTAATTGCTGCAAGCCTTCTTGTTCAGGTACTCATTGGGAGTTCCAATCCAGAGCATTTAGAACCTCATCATCGTTTTTTAAAAGCTCATAAAAGGTGCTCTTTTTTCCTTAAATTGCCTTTTCTGAACGAGATGTTACTAAGCAATAATAATAAAACATAAATTGGCATCAGCAGATGGCAGTCATGTGCTGCTCTGTAATAAAGTTTTTAAATTACTTCTTCTCAATAGAATCAGGATAAGAATACTCAAACTCAGTATTGGCGTGGCAAGAATAAAAGGTGCAGGATGCCATTGAGCAGTAGCAATACCAATAAAGCCCGCCAGTCCAAACTGACATGCTGCCAAGATAGCGGTTGCTGTGCCTGTTTGCTGTTTAAAATCATCTAAAGCCAATGCAGTTGCGTTGCCCATGCTTAAGCCAATACCTATGGTAAGACAAAGCATGGGAAGCATAAAACGTAAAAGAGTCAGGTGCTGCGCATTTAGGGATATCATTAAAATGCATGCCCCAATCATCCAAAACAATCCCAGATGAACAATTTTTGCCAAAGGATATGAATGAGTTAATCGGGCAGAAAGGATGTTCGTAAGAAAAACAGTCATGGCATTTAAGCCAAACCAAAAGCCATATTCAGTTGCGCTTAAGTGTAATTGGTTAATTAGAATACCTGGAGAGAGAGCGCAAAATAAATACAAACCCAACAAACTTACGGAAGCGACCAGCGTATATTGTCTAAAATCACGATTTGCTGATATTAGTTTGATAGATTGGATGATGTTGGTATTGGATTTTTGATGGGAATAACTGTAGTCAGGAATATTACGATAGGCTACAAAACTCATTAAAATACCCAGTAAGGTAAGAAAATAAAAACCGCTATGCCAATCTCCTGTAAGATCGAGCAATACACCGCCAATTACCGGTGCCGTGCTTGCAACCATGGCATTAATCCCACACAAGATACTAAAGAGTCGCGCGCATACTTGAGTTGAAAAATTATCTCTTATAATAACAAAACAGAGTAAATACGTACCGCAAGCTCCTGTGGCTTGAATTATTCGGGCAAAGAGTAAAGTAGATATTGATTGAGACATGGCGGCTAGTACCGAGCCTAGAAAAAAAAGAAACGCTGCACCCATGGAGATATGACGCCTACCAAAATAATCGGCCAAAGGTCCGACACATAATTGACCAAAAGCAACTGTAAGCATAAACAAGTACAAGCTGGCCTGCATCACACTATCATCAGTTTTGAAGAAATGACTCATCATGGGTATTGCTGGAACAAAAACGTCCATTGCAAAAGAAATGCTGATAATTAATGGAAAAAGGTACCAAAGGCTTTCTTTTTCAGACCAGTGAATCGCATTCAAAGCAGGGTAATCCTTATGTTATGAATTAGTTGGTTTATTAATTCAGGTGTATCTCAATCACACACCTCTGTGACAAGGTGCGATGAGGCTAGTTTAACACATTATGTACATTTAGGTGCTATGCCCAAGCGGATAGTTTGTTTAATAATCAAAGGACCTTTCAGGAACGCTTTTCTTTAAGAGGCGTATTTTTAATTAAATTTGCTCTGACCAGTTTATTTATTAAAAAAATAAAAAATCACTATGAAATTTTTTATTTTTAAGGTATACAGCCGTCTAAATGACATAGTTCATTGAATTAAGTAATCCAATCAGGTTTTGTTTACTCTTAGTGAGAATAAAATGAGTGATCTATTCGAAGAAGATGAAGAAGAAATTGAAGTCGGGGAGGACTTTGAAGAGGTAGAGGTTGATACGGAATTTTTGGAAGCCCCAGATTGTAGTCTGGACGCACGGCGCCGATTGGAAAATATGCTGGAAGAAAAACGTCTAAAAGATGAATTAGATGATTTCGTTGATTATTAATGAGTAAATGTTAATGCATACAAGGGTGTTAGCTGAAAAAGGTGGAGTTGATCACCGTTTCGCAATCGATGATCGCATCTTTCTTGGTGAGGGTTTATT
>JAUXYG010000083.1 GCA_030694525.1 Legionella sp.
CAGTGGGAGAAAGGCTGGGGATGAGGGCTTCCTTAATTAAGAAGGGAGCTGTCTTTTGCCAGTTGATGATCCAAATTTTAAATTATAAATTAGCTCTCCCTTCTCCCACACGTGGGAGAAGGGCTGGGGATGAGGGCTTCCTTAATTAAGAAGGGAGCTGTCTTTTGCCAGTTGATGACCCAAATTTTGAATTATAAATTAGCTCTCCCTTCTCCCACCAGTGGGAGAAAGGCTGGGGATGAGGGCTTTCCTATTTGGCAGGTTTTCAAGTGCCTGTAAAATTCCATCCATGACGCCTTCAATATTATCAAAGACCTCATTATTCCATATACGTAATACCTGATATCCGTTTGCTTCCAAAAATCTCGTTCTCCGGGCATCATATTCCACCGCTTCCAAATGTTGGCCACCATCTAATTCAATAACTAAGCCTTTTGCGCGACAGACAAAATCACCAATGTAATGACCAATAACCATTTCGCGAACAAATTTATACCCATTTAATCGTCTATTGCGTAAAAAATACCAAACACGCTCCGCCGCATCAGTTTTGTTTTTTCGTAATAAACGCGCATGCTCCTTCATAAAAATGTCAGGCTAAATAATCGCTTTGCAATTCCAAAGGCATCATCGATTGAACACGCTCATAAAGTGAGATTATTTCTTCGCAAAAAACATGCAACTGTTGTGGATTATCCCATAAATCATAATCAATCCCTTTATTAAATACCTGCTGTCTGGATAAAGTTTTTAATAAATAAATTTCCTGACTCGATAAACCCAAGTGACTGTTTAATTCAACCAATTCACTTAAATTTTTATACTCTTTAATAGGACGATGGTCGTGCAAACAATACGCTTTAAAAGTAATCTGATAGGCGTGATACATTAATGAAGTAATCGGAGCGAATACTTCCAGAGACTCACCAGGACGAATGACTCCCTGCGAGATTTGCTGTAACAAGTAATCAGCGGAGTAAGCATGTTGAGTGGCAATACTTAATAATTCTAATGGCGATAAGTAGCGTTTGTCCATAATAGAGCCTCTCCTTAATGCATGGCACTCTTTATTTGTAGAAATATGTTAAAATTACATTCAAATTATATCCTGTAATTTCAAGCATGCCCAATTTTATTAATTCCAGTTGGAAAATTGGTAACCTCACTCTGGCACATCGACTGATTCAAGGTCCATTGGCCGGCTACAGTTGCGCGCCATTTCGCGAATTATTCAATCAATTTACCCCGCCAGCATATTGTGTGAGCGAAATAAGCTCGGCTATTGATGTGATCAATAAACACTCCTTATCCTCGCGCTACATTTACCGATCGCCTGCGGAAAAAATTCTTGCTTATCAAATATCAGGCAATGAACCCTTTACCATGGCAGATGCTGCTGCATTCCTGCAATCGCAAGGAGCCGATTTAATTGATATTAATTGTGGTTGCCCTAAGACCAAAATACGAAAAAAGGGTGCGGGGAGCGCGCTGCTTGAAGAGCCAGAACAATTGCAGCGTATAGTAAAAAAAGTGCGGGATGCCCTGACTATCCCTTTAACGATCAAAATTCGAATTCAGGGCAGTGATAAGGATTTTATTCTTGCTCAAATGCTGGAAGATGCTGGGACTGATGCAATAATTGTTCATGGGAGACGATGGACTGATGATTACACAGTGGCCTGCGATCTGGCACAGATTGGTTTAATTAAGCAAAAAATAACCATACCCGTCATTGCAAATGGTGATATTAACAGTATCAGCCAATTAAACAGATCGGTTGAAATCAGCGGTTGTGATGGATTCATGATCGCCCGTGCAGGATGTGGAAAGCCATGGTTATTTGAAGAGCTCCTGGAGCAAAAAGTAATGATGCTTCCTATCATGGAAAGAATTGCGCTGTTCATGCGCCATTTGCAAGGATTAGCGACTCTTGAAAATGAATATAAAGCAGTATTACAAAGTAAATCTTTAATTCGGTATTATTTTAAACATATCATTGATGTGTCGCATTTGGATAATTTTTATCAATTGACCAACCTCAAAGCAATCCACCATTTCTTATCTGATAAGAACCGCTTTAACGAAATAGCAATGACTAATCCAGTGCCTCTTTAATTGAAATAGCCTCATGTTTTGCCTGTTTAATTTCTGATATTAACGTGCAGGAAGCACCTTGAGCAAAATTCATTTCCTCAATAGCCAAAGAGAGCGAGTAACGCGCATCACGATACTTTTTATAAAGGATACGTACTCTTGCAGATTCGACCTTATTCGCCGCGGAGGACATTTTTACACTGCATACAGCCTTATGCTGATTACTTTCAATACGTTGCAATTTATCATACAAAATCACACAACGAGACATTAACGCGTCATCATTTGCAATGCCACTGGCTAAAACTCCCTGAGTGAAAAAACATAACCACAAAAAGCACGTTGTAACAATCAATTGAAACATTATTATCCTTAACATAAATAGTGAAAAGGTAACATAAATGCCAGAAACCTAAATTCTGGCATTTATCATTTAATTAATGATGCACTTCAGGGGCGTCTAATGTGTCAAAGCGAAATACACGATAAATCAAACCTGCAACCAGACCACCCGCCAAGGGAGCCAACCAGAACATCCACAATTGCGATATAGCCCAATCACCGACAATAAGCGCGGGACCAGTACTTCGTGCAGGATTTACAGAAGTGTTGGTAAGAGGGATACTGATTAAATGAATCAGAGTCAACGCCAAACCAATAGTCAATGGGGCAAATCCATTAGGGGCACGCAAATCGGTAACGCCTAAAATAATTATCAAAAACATAAAAGACATCAGAAATTCAGTGACAAAGCAGGAAACTAAAGAATAACCACCGGGAGAATGCTCTCCATAGCCGTTACTGGCAAAGCTGCCTACCTCAAAACCGGCCTTACCGCTTGCAATAAAGTACAACAAAATTGCAGCAACAATTCCCCCAATAACCTGCATGATGATATAGGGTATTACATCAGCACCTTTAAAACGACCTCCGGCAAACAGTCCCAGAGAAATAGCAGGATTAAAATGACCGCCTGAAATGTGGCCAAAAGCGTACACCATAGTTAAGACTGTTAAACCAAAAGCAAACGCTACTCCCAAAAGTCCAATGCCCACCTCAGGAAATCGAGCAGCCAGCACAGCACTACCACACCCACCAAAAACAAGCCAAAAAGTACCTAAAAATTCTGCGCTTAATCGTTTAAACAAAGACATGAGATTATCCTTAATCTGATTATTCCTGAGTCTATGACGAGCAAAATGCCATTCATAATTCATTAAAAGAGCTGCTGACCGTTTCATAAGTCCCACCAGTCGGTAGAAACAGAGTCAACAAACTCTAGTATTTCTTTTTTTTTGAATGTTGTAAATAAGTAAATACCCGCTGACCACAGCAAGACGTTACGTGTTTAAACTTCGTCCGCCATCAACTTTCATTATTTGCCCGGTAATAAAGGGATTATCGGCTAATGCCAATACCGCTTGCGCGATATACTCAGGATTTCCGTGGCTTTTTAATGGAGTTTTGGCAATTATTTTTTGCTGTGCTGCGCTGGTTAAACTATTTGCATCTTCTGGCCAGGCTATGGCGCCGGGTGCGACCGCATTAACGCGAATTTCGGGTGAAAATTCGCGCGCGAGGCTTTTAGTTTGCATTTCAAGAGCGGCTTTCGTCTGACAATATACCGAATATCCTTTCAAAGGTTTTTCCGCATGAATATCCGTTAAATTAATAATTACCCCCCGCCGCATTTTTAAAAGTGGCTGAGCAGCCAAACTTAATAAAAAGGGCGCTTTCACATTGATATCAAAAAGTATCTTCCAATCATCGTCATTAAAACCCGAGCAATCCGAACGTATAAATAAGGAAGCATTATTAACTAACAGATCCAGCCGACCACTCCATTCCTGAACGGTGGTAAGAATTTCCTGGGCCATTTCATGTTCAGCCAAATCTCTTTGAATGACGAAGGCACTGTTAGGGCGCTGATTATTAAACTCATTGGCTAAATCATGCGCTTGGGTTAAGGAAAAATGACAATGTATCATCACCTTATAGCCTGCTCCATGTAAATGCCTCACAATAGCTGCACCGATACGCCGAGCGCCCCCTGTTACCAATGCGACCTTAGCTTCTTGTTTGTTTGCCTGATTCAAGGTATGTTCCCCGTTTTAAGTCATTTAAATTATCATGAGTTTACTACAAACATTACATGTTGAGCTGCAGAAAAAAAAGGCGCTTTCTTTTGTAGAGTATATGAATCTTGCTTTATATGCTCCAGGCGAAGGGTATTACAGTGCAGGATTACCCAAAATTGGCGCTCAGGGAGATTTTATTACTGCTCCGGAATTAACCCCTTTATTCGGTAATGCTCTAGCCAATCAATGCCAACAAATATTCGCTGTGATTGATTCTCCCATCTTATTTGAGTATGGTGCGGGCACTGGA
>JAUXYG010000084.1 GCA_030694525.1 Legionella sp.
AGTTGGCGTATGGGAATAAATTGTTAGAAAAATAAGTAAGATTGAACCTGCAAAGTGAATCAATGTAAGGAGGGTCAAGCCTGCTGTATGATAATGATTGGTTTCCCATTCTGGGGTAATCAAAACGTACAGGGGCTTGAAAAGCGTACTATTTTTCAGGTTAAACCAGAAAAGATGAAGATTTTTTTTGAAAAATGCCTGTAAAGAAATAAATAGCCCTTTTAAAAAGATACTTAATAACCACATACCTGATAAAAAAATCAGAATAATAATAAATAATCGGGTAGCGGTCTCTGTCGATAACTCATGACCTGCCGCACCGATTAAAACACCAGGCATAACGTACAAAATGGACCAGCCAATAGCGGAAATTACATTGGCAATAAGAAATCGCCATTGCTTCATATGCATAATGCCAGCAATAACAGGGATTATAGATCTTAAAGGACCGACAAATCTGCCGATTAAAACACTTTTTCCACCATGTCGCTCAAAATAATCTTTACCATATTTTAATAAACCAGGATATTTTCGAAATGGCCATATTTCGACCAGGCGATCGCTGTATATGTATCCTATTGCATAACTTAAGCTGTCTCCACAAATTGCGCCAAGGCTGGCAGCGATTAGAGTTAAATCAATACGCATAATGCCAGAGCCTGCTAGAATACCAATCGCAGTCATAGTGACGGAGCCTGGTACGATACTTCCAATTATTGCCAGTGATTCTGCTAATGATATGAAAAAGGTAATAAACAAAGACCAGCGAGGATTTGCTTGCAGCCAATCAGTTAAGGGTTGAACATAATCAACAAACAAATTCATAATATCCCGTTAATTAAATTGTTTTAGGAAGTCCTTAAGAAAACGCTGACTCACATCGTCTATCTTAACAGTAGAATGAAAATGGCTAATCTGGGTCATTTCCATTTGAGCAAAGCCACAAGGATTTATTCCCAAGAATGGCTTTAAATCCATGTCAACATTTAAGGCAATCCCATGGTAAGTACACCCATTTTTAACTCTTAATCCAATCGAGGCAATTTTCTTTTCTTCAGTATAGACTCCAGGGGCACCGCATCGAACTTCCGCCTGAATGTTATAAAATTCAAGAACAGAAATAAGAACAAGCTCCAGTTGAGAGACTAAAGTACGGATACCTAAATTTCTTCGACGCAGGTCCATTAGGATATATACAACCAGTTGGCCAGGTCCATGATAGGTAATTTGTCCGCCACGATCAGACTGAACTATAGGAATGGAACTGGAATTAAGTACATGCTCTGGTTTTCCGGCTTGTCCTTGTGTATACACGGGATGGTGTTGAAGGAACCATAGTTCATCAGGTGTTGTTTCGGTGCGATTGATTGTAAAAGTTTTCATTTCCTCCCAAATTTGGGAGTAATCCTGAATACCCAGATTCCTGATATACATCACAAAACCATTTTAATATCAGGGTGTTTCGTCACTTCCTGATAAAAAGCATCGAGCATTTCCTGATTTTTAGCAGGAACAGTAACTGTTATCGCAACGTACTTATTTTGGTTGCTGGTTTGACTAGTAAATTCCGATTCAGAAAAATCAGGAAAATGTTTCGTCACCATCGTTTTTATATCATCAATAAAAGCTTGCGCGTTTACTCCTATTATTTTTACAGGAAAATTACATGGAAACTCCATTAATGTGGTTTTATTCATGATTTATTAGCCTCCGATAAGATTGCTCTATAGCACGCCAATAGTTACCAGCCTGACCATTATTAATTAAGATATCATCTATTCGTGTTACAGGGAAAATTTCCTTGGTCGTACTTGTGATCCATACTTCTTGTGCATCAAAGAGTTCTTTAATTGAAATGTCCTTTTCCAAGATAGGCCAGTTTAATTCTGATATCAGATCAAGGGCTACCTGTCTTGTTATTCCTGGAAGGCAAGTATGATTTAAAGATGGAGTTTCAATTTGACCTGCCTTATTAACCACAAAAACGTTAGAGGTGCTACCTTCTGTGATTAGACCATCTCGAACCAATAGAGCAGTCTGAAATCCACTTGAGACTGCATCATCATGTAACAAAATATTGGCTAGCAATGAAGTGGTTTTTATATCACAAAATTTCCACCTGCTGTCTTCAATTAGTTTGGCGGACAAGCCTTGTTCCTTTTCATGAAGAGTAGGGTAGGTATTATGAATAGTAAATGCTATTACAGAGGGGACTAGTGATGAAGGAATATCGTGTTTACGAAAGCCTTGGTCCCCCCGGGTAATCTGAATGTATATTTGTAAATCTCCGCTTCCATTGTCACTGATTAAGCGAGTTATTAGTTCATTCCAATGGATATTGGGTGCAGTAATTTTAATTTTTTCAAGATTTGAATAAAGCCTGGCTAAATGCTTTTCAACAAAAAAAGGACAACCATCATAAACTGGAAGAACCTCATAGACAGCATCGCCAAAAAGCATACCGCGATCAAATATCGAAATCTTGGCATCTGCAAGAGCGTAGTATTGACCATTAACGAATGCTGTCTTCATATTGTTGACTCTATGAACCAAACCAACGCTTAAAGACCAATCGTATTGAGTCTTTTGTGCGGGTATAGAATCCGCCTGTTTCAACTGTTTGTAATGCATATAAGGGGCGTGTTGAAACAATATTATTGTCAAATTTCACTACCAAATCACCTACTTTGTCTCCTTTTTTAATAGGAGCTTGCAGGTAAGAGGGAATGTTAGTTGATATATTTAATCTTTGATATTGGCCAGTTGGTATCGTAATGAACTGATTGTCAGTTAAACCAACAGTTACTTTATCAACCGTTCCTTTATAAAGTGGAAGTTCAGTAATTGATTGACCCCCTTTATAAAGTTGGTGCGTTTCAAAAAATCTGAATCCATAATTGAGTAGTTTTTCGCTGTCATCCGCACGGGAAGAATCATTCGGTTCACCTAAAACAACTGCCAGAAGACGCATGTTATCGCGTTTTGCTGAAGACACCAGGCAAAATCCGGCTTCATTGGTATGACCTGTTTTTAGACCGTCAACCTGGTTGTCTCTCCATAACAATCTATTTCTGTTGGGTTGTCTGATACCGTTATAAGTAAACCATTTTTGTTTATACCAGCTGTAATATTGTGGAAAATCACTAACTAAAGCACGTCCCAAAATAGCGAGATCTTTTGCAGTAGTATATAAGTTAGGGTCGGGTAGACCAGTACTGTCGGTAAAGTGACTATTAGTCATGCCAAGATTTTGCGCTTGTTGATTCATGATATCAGTAAAGGCATTTTCACTTCCGCCAACATGTTCGGCTATCGCTACACAGGCATCGTTTCCTGAGTCGACAATAATTCCTTTTAGCAGATCCTCAACCGAAACTTGTTGTCCTTCTTTAATAAACATACGGGAGCCGCCAATTTTCCATGCATCTTTACTCACGCGAACGCTGTCGGTTAAGTGAATTTGCTCATTGTGCAGCGCATTTGAGACAACGTACAACGTCATCATTTTGGTTAGACTTGCAGGAGGTAGACGTTCCTCGCTGTTCTTTTCGGCAATTATTTTTCCACTGCTTACATCAATCAGAATATAAGCTTTCGCGTTTAAGGTGGGTGCTGCAGGAGTAACCATAGGTTTGTTGGTTATGGTCGGGGATGGCTTAACCAAATCTGATAACGAGGATGTTTCTGCGGATGAATTTGTGGATTGAACAAATAAAGTAATAAAAAATAATGTCGTCATTAAAATAGACGTTGCTTTGGTCATGTTGTTACCTGGGTAGTTTACAAAATCAGGATATCTTATCACAGCCTTTTGTAGCCAACCAAATAGCTAAATGAAAAATATCTATTTTTTTAGTATTTTTTGGTGACATAAAAATATTTGAACACGAATCTACGAATATGATCTTTTTTTAGGTATATTAATCACAACAATAATAAATATTAGAATCTATGCGCACACTTCTTATTTTAACGTTCCTGCTCCTAACGGCTTGCCACCAAAATACAGCAAATCATTCGGTATTATCCGAATCATCACCTAAGAAATCAAAACCGACTCATTCACCCCATAGTGAGAATGCGCTGTATGATCGCTATAAAAACAAGCATAATCGGTACACTATAAAGCAGGATGGGGCTCCATTGAAACAAAAAAATATTAGTTTCAAAGAGCCCGTACCTGCAAAAGAGCCTTTAAGTCGTTATGGAAATCCTACTGAGTATTATGTTGATGGGCATACCTATGAAGTCTTAAAAAGTTCAT
>JAUXYG010000111.1 GCA_030694525.1 Legionella sp.
TAGTCCCAATTTAAATTCCGACGTCCCGCGCCTTGTGCGCGGGATCCAGGGATCCAGTGGCCTAGTAAATGCATTATCTTCACTAACCAACTCGAACGAGTCGCGGGACGTTAGGAATCATTTGAATTGCCAGCAATGCCATAAATAAAATAATTTTTGGAGATATATGGTGAATATTTCAGGTTTCAGGGTGTCTGATCTTCAGAATTAGCACACCCCGAAGCAAGCCGATACATAAAAGCCAAGCTTAGTTTTATAGTACGGCTCTTCATTCAATGGTCACGACTCTCAAATAGATACATTATTTTCATGTTTTCTTTGTATTAAAGCGTCGTTAGCAACATCTTTATCCGTTTTTACGTAATGACTTTTCTTAAAGAAACTATTATCGCACGGGGTCAGACGAAGCGTTCTAAATTTTTTTGGTTCGTTAGAAGTAGCTTCGAGTTTTTTACTCTCATTCCTCCCATGAGGTGCGGAGTTTACTCGAGAACGACTTTGTGGCGTTATTATAATAAGCCATGGAGGCGGGACACGCTCAATCTCAACGTCTTTTGCCTTAGATTCCAAATTAATTAACATCCTTGTACTCCTTTATTATTAAAACTGATTCACTAAAGCTCCTTCGTGTAATACCAATATTCTATCCATCCGATTTGCCAATTGTTGATCATGAGTTACGATAACCAAGGCTGTATTCATTTTTTGATTTAACTCAAGCATTAAATCAAATACCTTAGCTGCCGTGGTTTGATCCAAATTACCCGTTGGTTCATCAGCCAAAACGCAATGGGGCTGATGTACCAAGGCACGTGCAATCGCAACACGTTGACGTTCTCCACCAGAAAGCTGTGCTGGTTTATGCTCCGTCCGGTGCTTAAGCCCTACGCTCTCCAGCATTTCTCCCGCCTGATGCTCTGCAGCAACTACTTTCATCCCAGAAAGCAATAAAGGCATAGCCACGTTCTCAAGAGCAGTAAACTCAGGCAGTAAATGGTGAAATTGATAAACGAATCCTAAACGTTGATTACGCAATTTGCAGCGCTCTTTTTCGCTAATTTTCTGCCAATTCACCTCATTTATATGAATCTCACCGCTGGTGGGTTTATCTAATCCTCCAAGTAAATGCAACAAGGTGCTTTTACCTGAACCTGAAGGACCGATAATAGCAACTCTATCCCCTTTTTCGATGGTTAAATCTATTCCTTTTAACACCTCAACTTTAGAAGCACCATCTGTATACGCTTTATATAATTTATTACTGGTTAAAATAGAATTATTCATAATGTAATGCCTCCGCAATCACAGTTTTTGAGGCACGCCAGGCAGGATAAATAGTGGCAGCAAAACTCATCAATAATGCCATAACACAAACCTGCCAAAGATCAGCGAACATGATTTTTGAAGGAAGGTAATCCACGAAGTAAATACTGGATTGAAGTACTTTAACATGGAACAAATCCTGAAGACCATTCACAATCGCGGTTGCATTTTTTGCTAAAACCAGCCCCCCGGCAAGGCCAATTAGTGTTCCTACTATTCCAACCATCATTCCCTGGACAATAAAAATCCATAATATAGTGGAGGGAGGAGCACCAATAGTTCTTAAAATAGCTATTTCAGCCTGCTTGTCATTAACCACCATAACCAATGAAGACACTAAATTAAAAGCCGCAACCGCAATAATGAGTAATAAAATCATAAACATCATGGTTTTTTCCATTTTTACTGCCTGAAAAAACGCACCAAACTGCTGTGTCCAGTTACCCACCTGATATTCTTCACCTAAAATATTGGATAACCGCTCCGAGATTTCTGGAGCCTGATAGACATTATCAATTTTCATTTTTATCCCGGAGACATCATCACCCATTTGCAGTAACTTCTGGGCATCGGCAATATTAATGAAGGCAATTTTAGTATCAAAATTAAAACCCGAACCCGCCGTAAAAACCCCCTCTATAGTGAATCTTTTAAAGCGCGGAATCATCCCTGCCGGAGTTACTGTGGCTTGGGGAATCATGACCGTGACCTTATCCCCAACCATGACACCTAGACTATCCGCAAGGCCCTTACCCAGAATCATACCAAAATGATTGAGATCCTTCATACTGCCAGCAAGTAATTTATCATTAAGATGATTCACTCCTTGCTCTTTTTCTGGGTCAATTCCTGTCAAAACGATAGGCAATACCTGACCGTCATGAGTTAAAAGCCCTTGCCCACCCACATAGGGGGCAGTTGCTTTAATTTCAGGTATCGTTCTGATTTTCTTTTCGAGCGCCCCCCAGTTACTCAGTTTTTCATTTAAACCGGTAACAGTGATTTCCGGAGCCATGCCGAAAAAACGCTGATGAATTTCCTCATCGAATCCATTCATAACGGATAATACGGTAACCAGCACCATAACACCCAAACCGATTCCCAGCATGGAACTTAACGATATGAAGGAAACAAAATGATTTTTCTTTCTTGATCGCGTGTAGCGCAAGCCAATAAAAAGAGCTAATGGTTTATACATAATTGTTTTAATTTTGAGTAAAGTTCTATTGTAGAGAAAAATTGACCCTGGTGATACACCTGTTAGGATGATCACCCTATTATATATCCATTATCAATAGATAAGAGCTAATTTCTGGCTATACTTAGTATACGGATTTACTCATGGATGCTTTAAATGGCTAAAAGTCCAGTGCTTGACTGTATTATTGTGGGTGGTGGACCCGCAGGGTTAACAGCAGCAATCTATCTGGCACGTTTCCGACGTCAGTTCAAAATTTTCAATTATGGCCAAAGTCGCGCTTCACTAATCCCTCTTTCGCACAACTATCCTGGTTTTTCTAAAGGAATCTCCGGAGTTGAGTTATTAAACAGGCTAAAGGGACAACTGAAAAAATATAATATTCCAGTAATTAAGCAAAAAATAGAAACGCTA
>JAUXYG010000113.1 GCA_030694525.1 Legionella sp.
AAGTATGCCATTTTTATCATAGTATTAATTATCTAGAATAGGAATAGGACCTGCATTATACAGTGATTCTGTCTTATATTGCGAGTTTTGTGGGGAAATTCGATTTTGAATAATAATAAACCTTAGTGTTCGGTTATATGTTTAACTATTATCTAATCGGTTATTGGAAGTTAAATTGCGATTAGAGTTAAAGGATAAAGTTGGAAAAAGAGGGCCAGAGGCTTTTCGGGTGGGAAATAACCCAAGGTTTGTAGACACGGGTTTGGTGGAAACATTATTTCGATTGCAGGGGTTTGGAGCCATATTACTAACTTGTTCTATTGTCTTACCTAGCTCTTCTATTATGTTATTTTTTTTATTAATTTCCTCATCCTTAACTGAAATAGAAAATTGTAATTGTTTAAAATCATTTCTAAGCCGAGCCAGCTCTTCTTGGAGATTTTTTATTTGGGCGTCTTGTTTGTAAATCAGTTCAGAGCATTGATTCAATGTTTTTGATTTTAATTCATTATCGGCTTGTAAGTCAGATATTATCGCACTTTCTTCTTCTATTTTCTTTACAATTGAAACTGAATTTCCATGAAGCTGTTTTACCAGAGCATCATTATGCTCTTCTACTATTTCGTTAGCAATATTAAAAATTTGAGAATCTTTTTTATCTATATGAATACCTAATTTTCCAAATATCTCTTCTTTAATTATTTTTCCGGAGTTACATAATGAAGAGGTTAGTATTCCTGAATTATCCAAACCCCTGATTTGAATTTTTTCAGGGTTTTCGTTGATTGTTATCTCATATTTAATTTTTTTGTGCGTTTTGATTAGATTTTTTAAATCAACCAACATCCGGCCAATTCGTGTGGCATCTTTGCTTAATTCTTCTGATGAATAGGGGTCTTTTTTAGCAAGCTTTCCTTTTAGAAAAATTATTTCCTTTAGAATAAATTTTAACAAATCCCGTCTATCCGAATCAATTCCGGTCGATTGGATAATAAATTTGTTTAAGTCTTCATTTGTATGGTCTGTTGAAGTAGGGTTACCGCTATACTTTAAAATCACTGCAATCATAGAGTCGAGCAAGAGTTGTAGTTTAATCATTAAAACCTCCTGTTAAATCAATATTAAATGTGACAATTCCTGATCCATGCTTCACTATATTCAAAGTTGTCAGAGAGTTCAAGTATTTGCTAAGCCGTACATAATTAGAGAGGAAGTTGTTTTGAATATTTTAAAAAGTGCAAATATGCCTTTTACTAAGTTACTAGTAAAAGGCTAAGAAAGGGTCATTATTTCATCGAACGAATCATTTTTGTGTAGTGCTCTTCTCCTTTAACCATAAGTACAGTGGCTATAAGAACAGTCAGTGTTCTTTCTCTCGCTCCGCGAAATAAAAAACTTAATCGTTGAAAAGTACTCGCTGATAGATCCTGATTCCATAAATTTTTACCTATTTGCAGGTAACTTGGAGTGTTTATCGGTGCAGTCAAGCCAAACTGTTTTTTTGAGCGGAAGAGATGAAAAGGGGTACTTGAAACTGCATAGGGGACGCTGGTTGTTACCACCGCTGTGGCCTGCGCGGTATTTTTATCCATTCCTTCCTTTTGTAAATGGCTTGATAATTTGGGAACAAAAGCTAAGTATAATGCGGCCCATGGCCCTTCGCGCGACGCTATGGCGACACCTCCTTTAAAAAGGGATCCATAACCATTGTTTGATATCATTTTTTTTACCGTTTCACTTACTGTTTCAAGCTTCGCTAATTGTTGATTTTGAGCAATCACTTCAAAAGGAACACTAGCAAGACCAGCTAAAGCACCAGCGGTGAATGAGGTTGATAAGTTATAAGCAAAAGAATCGTCAGGTGTTGAGGGAAACAGTAATTTTAGTGCAAAAACAGCTGCATAGGATGGTGCTGCAGAGCTAGTATATGCTTTCCAGCCTGCCATCGGCTTACCCCAATTCATTTTCTGATTATTCATTTTGCAGTTGGTCCAATTTAATAAAGGAGTAATGCTGAATATGGTGAATGCCCCTAATAAAGTACCCTTGACCACTGGAAATAGTGCTATTTCTTGCCATTTATTAAGACTGGTTTTATCGCTTTTACTTTTCATAATTGGAGTCCTATGAAGTGATTAGAGTTAAAGATCTGCGGAATCACGCCTAGCAGGCGCGCAGAACAATCCCTACCAGGCGAAAGGCTCGAAGACAATAAAAAAAGATGAAGAAAATTGAATGCTCATATCCCGGGAGGGCATTTGATTGACACTTAGGTGAGGGGTCATTTTGAGCATTTAAATTATTATATGTGTATTTACTGTTCTTTTAGGGTACCATTGAAAAATTTTTAAAGCAACCCATAAGGAGCAAGGTTTTTTAAACTAAATAGAAAAGCTTATCGTGTTTCATTCCAACTATTACTGGGGTAAACATTATCTACTAAATTTAAGGAAATGCCCGGATGGGGTTATTGAGTATCAGATTTGACTGAGGATAAGGATATGGTAAATATAGCCAATAAGGATAAAGAAAAAAATAATACGAATAAACAAGAGTACGATGAGATTCTGAATTTTAAAATTCTAAATATTCATTTGAGACTGGGAGAAATTTATAAAAAAATTATCCAGATTGGTCGTAACTTTTATTATTTAAAAACAATCCTGGATAATTTTAACATCATCATAAACGGAACTTTTGCAGAGAAAGATTATAGAATAACAGAGGCTAGTCAGGTTGATTACGCTAAAAGATTTTTAAAAACTCCCTGGTTACATTTTGTAGTACAGGAGCTTGAAACAAATATTAAAAAAATTGAGAAGGAAAAATTAGAAAATGACAATCAGGAGGTTGTTCGCTCTTCATCAAATGTTGTCCCAAAAGATAAGGTCAGCAATTCTTTAGTAACATCAGAAGAATTTTATAAGAAAAAATCAAAGAAAACCAAAAATAATAAATCAAGTTCAATAAATATGATGATGCGTGTTGGTGAGAGTTCATTAACGTTAACTGCAAAAATTAAATCCCTACAATTAAAAGAAGAGTCAAAAATTCGTTCAAGTGACACCTCAGATAAAAAAATGGAGGGGAAAAAATCAAAGAAGAAAAATAAAGAACACTTAATAGAGGTAGATAAATTAACATCTCAAGGAGAGCGTGTAAAAACCAAGCTCAATAAGGAGGAAAAGGATTATTATAAAAAAGATATCAAAGGTAATAAAGCACAACAATTTTTTTCTAAAAGCATTACTGACCTAAAAACAATTAATGAAGAACTTCAGATTATTGAAGAAGATTATCAGGACTTAAGACAAAAACTTTACGGTAACGATAATAAATTTTCTGATGAGAAATATAGTTTATTTAAATTTCTACTTGATGTTATTAAAAAAACAAATTATTTAATTTTTTTTGTTAAAGAAGAAAACTTGAATCCATTTGTTAGACTTTACAAAAAAATATTTAAAAAAGCTCAAATAAACGTAGATTATCCTGCTATGCAAAAATCAGAATTAGAGGCGTTGATGAAACCATCATCTGAAGTAGGTGAGGCGGTTGATATTATACGCAAAATTAATACTGGGATAACCGCTGCCAAGTCGTACTACGAAATTAATAATGTGTTACCGCAAATAATGAATTATTTGCAGGAGCATATTCAATTTTCCCTCATTGATAAACTTCATTATAATTTAATGGTTAGATGGCAAGATATCAACCATATTTTAAAAGAATTATCCAGAACACCATTACCTGGTGAAGATAATTTAAAAAGTGAGTTTTTTTTACTATCTACTATAGACAAATTTATACAAGAATTGAAAACACTTGTTCCTGAGGATATTGATTTTGACTCCAATAGAGAGGTTTGTCTTAACCTGGTTATGAAATTATTAGCGCAAAATATAAATACACTTATTAAGCAACTTCAGGAGAATTCGCTAAAAAAATTTGGAAATAAAGAAATAAATAAACATTATCTAAAGATTATTACCAAGTTAATAAAGTTTGAGAAAGTTTATTCATCCCGTGATTCAATGGATTATATAGTAACCTTATTGCCTTATCTCGATTATTGTGGTGAATCTGTACAAAAATTTTATTCGTTATTGGTAGATGAAAGCGATAAAAATAATTTTAAAGAAAGATTAGTTGATATAAAAAAACAGTTGACGGATGTAATCCAGGATAAACAGCATAAAGAAAGAAAAAAAATTAAAAAGAAAATTAAGAATAAAGAAAAAAATGGGACCAGTATTGAGGTTAGAAAAACTCCCGAGCAAATTGAGCTGGAGCTTATCGATAAAATATTTAATTTAATTGAGGGAATAAAAAACAATAAAGAATTGGTTTGTTTTGATGGCCAATATCGATTCGACCATCTTTCTTTTAAAACAACTTTAACCTTTATCGTGGACCATATGGCCACTTTAGAACATGCGAGCTCGCGTATAAAAAAAATAACCGGATTGAGCCAATATCTCGATTATTTCACCGATTTGTCTAACGTATTAACTGCAAGAAATCTTTCATTGGATGATCTTACGGATTTAGGGGTTTTAGCTAATATAACTCTTGTGGGAAATCAAAAATCTGAATCACGAGCAAGATATTATGCAAAGGTAAACGAACCTATGTTAAAATTTTTATTTGAATATTATGCTTTATTAAAATTATCTAAACCTGAGTTTGATATTAAAAATTTTAATATCAGGTACGATAAAGAAAGGTCGGACAATCCTTTATTGGTTCGCAAATTTTCAAAAATTGAGGATAGCGCTGTAGGCTCGAAGCCGAGAAAAGACGAGTCATTATTATCTAAAATGCCGGAAATCAATTATTTGGACAAAGCTGAGATTGAACCGAAGTCTCATTCAGAACTATTTATTATTAAAAAAAAGAAATCGTGTTTGTCTCTTCCTTCCTCCTACGCTCAGATTCCGTTTACTTTATTACCGCCGAGTGGGCCTTTATCCAGCTCATCACCCAGAGCTCGCGCAAATTCAAATTTATGTGAGTCTCCAAGGTCTATGTTTTGCAAATCGGATAATGATGAATTGGTAAAAGAATTAGAAAGTCGCCCGCGGGGGAATGCATTTTCGGAGTCTGAAAGGCCATTTCAGGTTTCACCAGACGGCCAGATAGTTTTTTTGGGACGCAAGAAGAGCGGCTTTACAGAAGCTTATGATGGCTTATTTAAAGAAAAACTGGGTTATTTATTTAAAAAGAAAGAGGGTGAAGATGAGGAAGAGGAGTCGCCGGAGAATTCGATTTTGAATCATAATTTCAAATAGTCCTATTTGGTACAATTTAATTGCCACATACAATTTTGACCTATATTAAAAAAAGATATTAATTTACACAAGGTTACGTTACAATCAGCGCGCTTTTCTTTTATTGGAAAAGCGCTCTAGAAAGCATGGAAGAAATAGGGAAAACATTGTGCTCAGATTGTTTAAGAGTAGACATAGTCCAATACTTGGAATAGATATTAGTTCATTAACCATTAAAATACTGGAGCTCTCGACTCGAGGGCAAGAGTTTTGCGTCGAATCCTTTTTTTGTGCCCAAAGAAGCGACATCAAGTCCAATAAAACACCCGTACCCCGAATATCGACTGATTTAATTACTACACATTTTAAAAAAAATAGGCTCCGCTCAAAACGCAGCATAGTAGCTTTGTCCGATAGTTTTATAATGACTAAAGTCATTACGGTTAGCTGCACTCTGAATAATAAAGAAATAGAAGAGTATGTATCTATCACTGCTGAAAAATACGCCCAAAGAGCTGCGGATTCTTTAAATATTGACTTTATTATTTTAGGTAAATCCGAAGTGGCCGAGATGCTTGATGTCCTAATCATCCTGGCCAAATCTGAGCAGGTTAATGCTCTGGTAAATACAGTTTTGGAATCGGGGCTTCAGCCTTATATAGTTGACCTTGAATCTCAGGCTTTGGCTCGTGCGGCGCGACAAATGATCAAAGGATATTCAAGGGACTTGCAGAATGAAACCCTTGCTTTTATTGAAATTAATCCTGCAAAAATTCATTTTATCATAATGTGTAAGCAGCAATTAATCGATTCTAAAATTGAGGAATTTGAGGGAATGCATTTCGGGGAAAAAATAGACCATGGCTTACTGTTAAATACACTACCGGAAAATGAACTAACG
>JAUXYG010000114.1 GCA_030694525.1 Legionella sp.
GCCAGATGTTGTGTAGAAAAAAACCAGCACTGGCAAACAGCATAATGCCAATTTCAAACACTTTTACTAAGCGGATGATTTGGGATTTCTCGTATTTATCTGCCAGCTGCCCTGCAGTGGCCGAGAACAAGAAAAATGGCAGAATAAATAGACCCGGTAGTAGGGTGGCAAGCGTACTGCCGTCTATTGATGTCAGCCTCGCAGTGTGAAATGCCACCAAGGTGATGAGTGCGGTTTTAAAGACATTGTCATTAAATGCGCCTAGGAACTGGGTAAAGAAAAATGGACGAAAACGTTTTTCTTGCATTAATTGAAACTGGTTGCTCATGGGCTTGGCCTTTTGTTATTGGGTTTATTTTGAATCTTTATTGGTTATAGAGAAGATGTTTTCTCTGGCTGGTCTTGTGCATTGTGCGTTCAGTCAAACGCAAATAGCATGGTTTTGAGCCGGCATGTTAGCGGACAAACCTACCATGCTGGCAATGAAGGTTTCATCTTCACGCCTGCTAGTAATGCAGCCGCCATTCATGTAGAAATCTTTTTGAATTTTCAAGATGAGGTGTGACCAGTTATCCATATCTGGGTTACACCACACATCGCCGCTGTTATCTCCTACGCCGATAATATGGGCATCCCATGCCTTCGCGGCATCTATATCCATCCATATTGTCTGCATAAGTAGATGCTGCTTTAACTCATCTGGTAAATCGCTGAAACATGGCTTGGTAAAGCCTGATTCCGGCCAATATCTCGCCCCGGCAATCGTAAGGCCGCTGGCACCAATGGCTGATAGCCCAAGTAAAAATTGACGGCAGTCCATGGTTAACTCTTACGAAATTTTCGGAAAATTTTTCGCATGCCCAGTAGCGTTAAAATCAACATGACTAACCATGCAATTAAGCCATAGTAGGCAGGGCGGACTGGTTCAGTGGGTGCATTTTTGTCTTTTAACGTGTCCGGAAAATCACGTGCGCCTACTGGGATAATTTTCCATTGCGACATATCCGCTGGGGTACGTGCAATATACTCATCCAAAGACGCGACAGGTGCCTGACCCATGGCTCTAGAAGAAGGAAATTGCGGAATATGCACATAAATAATCGCCTCAAGGTCTTCTGCAAGTTGTTTCTCAAATGCACTATTAGCCTGATTCTTAGCAATTCGATTTAGTAAATCATTACCTATCGTTTCAAAGGCTACAAAAGGATATAAGTTGGTTTGCTCTGCGCTCAGGTAATCGTATGCTTTGAGGCCACTTTCCAGGCTCATATCGCTCAACGCTTTATAGGGAAGTGCTACAAAGGCTTTTGGTAAATTGGTTGCACCAAGCTTGGGTATACTCCAATCGAGTGATCGAAGCGTTTCTAAATTGATGCCTGCACAATTAACCCCAGCGTGACGGTATAAGAAATCTTGCCTGTAAAAATGCTGCATCACGCGATTGATTGCACTTTGGTAGGTGGCTGCACTGCGCTCATTTTTCATTACCGCTACTAGCATATAGGATGGACGGTACCAAGACTGACCGCTGTTTAAGTCACTCTGATAGCTATCCATCGGTAAACTAGCGGCAATAATGCCTTTTTCGCTCACGGAGCCTAGGTTGTAGAAGTTATTGACCAGCCAATCATGCCACTCACCCTGTGCACCGAAACGGCCGGTTGCCACTGCGAAGTGACCACCATGGGCTTCATCATCGTCACCCTGGGCCCCATTAAGTACAAAGCTCAATACAGGCTTATTTTGCAAGCTTGTTAGATTAGGATTTTTATACAAAATACGCGCAGAAAAAGGTGCTGATGCGCCACCATTTTGGTCACGTATTAAACTGGCAATCGTTTCCTGATTAGCAAGTGGTTTGTAGGGGATTTGATTTAAATCTAGGTTGTAATCTAATGGCCAAATACTGCGTGCGGTAAAATGCGTTTTATCTGCCGTGCCTCGCATGACTAGATTGCGACCAGCGAAATTCTGTTCACTAGCTTCGTTATAGTAAGACTGATTACTTTCGATTTTTGGTGTAATTGCTAGCTGGGTTTTGCTATTGTCACTTTCTAGCCGTTTTCCATCTTGACTGAGTTTTCCCACTGCAACATGTGGTGAGCCTAACCATACCAATGGTGGCATTGCGTTAGTTGCCGATGGTTGGCTTGTAACCCATTGTTTGACGTCCTCTTGAGCGCTTAAGCTGGGATCAAAACTATGGGCATTGCTAAGTGGTATGGCAATGGTTTCCTGTTCGAAATACCACGATGCTTGCGGCGTGATAGCGCAATTCTTACAAGCACCTTGGTTAAGTCGGAATTGATCGGCACGATAGAGACCTAGCAAATTATTTTCGTTTAATGCATGAACAAACTGAGGATCTGCCACACTTGTTAAACTATAAATAGACGTGATAATCGATACGCCAATAGCGAATATTTTAGTTCTTGAATTATTATTTTTCATTTTCTGCCATCTGTTTCAAAGTCACATAGTCAGTTTTACCAGTGCCTAATAATGGCAGTGCATTCACACATATGATTTTGCGCGCAATCGCAAGCTCAGGGCTACCTAGGGTTTTGGCGCTAGCGCTGAGTTGCTCACGGTTAAGTGTGCTGTCAGTGGTGTAGAGGATGATATTCTCCCCGCGCTGTGCGTCTGGGCTAGTTGTGGCTGCATGTTGATGTTGCGGTGAGGCGTTGTTGGCGATGGACTCTACTGTTTCCAAAGAAACCATTTCGCCCGCGACTTTGGCAAAACGTTT
>JAUXYG010000123.1 GCA_030694525.1 Legionella sp.
GAAAATATCGCATACAATGAATACAAAATTAACATTTTAATCAAAGGAATGCACAATGTTAAAGAATATCACACCCGCTTTACTTTTGTCATTTTTAGTAACCACTTCAATTCATGCGGAATACGCATCCACCGATGAACAATTTAAACCCGAATTAACCAACCAAATGCTCGAACAATATGGAGCAGGCTTCACTGGACTAGAGCATAAAAACCTTGGCGATTCAGTACGTCTTCACCTGAATTATAATGGACCGGTAAAACTGACTTTGCCTAACGGGATTCGTTTAAGTTATGGTGAAATAGTGATGTTCGCCGGCGATATGTTCGGTAATCCTGCCAAACCGGTTTCTGACTGTAAGGAAACAGACAGGCTCTCCTGTTTTAAAGCTCAGTTTGAAGCCTTGGGCGTAAAAGGTAACCCTGAGGATCAACGATGTGCTAATCCGCTTAATCAAGTCGTTAAGCTAGGCAATTATATGACTGGTATTGAAAATGAATTAAAACAGGCTCGAGATGCTGGAGTTACTGATTGGGATTTTTATTTACAACATGATGTTGATATAACAAAAAAAATGAATGAGCTTACTTGTGGTGGAAGTTTTATCAGTAGTTTTATTCCATTTGGAACTTATATAAAGCTGGCACAGGTCAATTATGATCACTTTGCTCCAGATTCTTTAAATGCTTATAAAGCAGGTCATCAATATGCTCTGGAAACTGCAATTGAAGCCTATAAAAAAAGAAAATCAGGACATCATAAACACGCATTAAAACTTCTCGAACTAGCCTACGCCCAAAATGCATTTGCGAATCATTATTTAACAGATTCATTCTCTGCAGGACATATGCGCGTACCTCGCAGAGCTATTGCGCAAGACATAATGCTTCCAGCGGTTCTTAACTTGCTCATCGCAAACCTCATGCATAACGAGGATAACAAAAACGGATTAAATGTGGTTAATGCGGAGGGAACAAGTTGGGTCGCCTACGGAGATGGCTATTTATATAAACCTGAAGCCCAAATGCAACGCGCAGTAATGCTTGATGCCATGCAACGCTCTGCTGATGGAGTATATGAAGCTTATCGCAAAGGAAGAATGCCGGAACATTTTTCCGAAATGGATTTATTCCCGGATTACAGTAAAGTAGAACAATTGAATCAAAGCGCAGCCCTCTTTAAAGTGGAAAACGGCGTCCTGTTGAAACGGGTTAATAATCGCGATCCCTATGATGCCAACTGGACTCAACACTGGAGTGGGCTTATTACTTTAATAGAATTTCAGACTCAAAAATAAGTATATGCCAATTGTTGGCATATACTTAAATCCATATGGAGAGATAGCCTATGTTCACTGAGTTTAAAAATGATCTCATGGCGAGTATTGTTGTATTTTTTGTAGCCTTGCCTCTATGCCTGGGCATAGCTCTGGCATCTGGCGCACCTTTATTCTCAGGGATAATAGCCGGAATTGTTGGTGGCATCGTAGTAGGTATTGCCAGCGGATCACAATTAGGCGTGAGTGGGCCCGCAGCTGGATTAGCTGTAATTGTGCTCACAGCAATTAACGCGATCGGTTCTTGGCCTGCCTTTTTATTAGCCGTTATTCTGGCAGGGGTGATTCAAGTCATCATGGGTTATGCAAAAGTTGGATTTATTGCTTATTTTTTTCCCTCTTCCGTCATCAAAGGGATGCTTACAGGTATCGGTTTATTGATTATTTTAAAACAAATTCCTCATGCTTTAGGCTATGATAATGATTCAATTGGTGACTTTTCCTTTTTCCAAATAGATGGTAGTAACACGATATCATCAATAACTAGCGCATTAGGCGCTTATACACCAGCAGCCGTTTTAATTTCCACCTTGTCTTTAGCGGTATTGATTTTATGGGATACGGTCTTAACAAAAAAACATAAAATCTTTGAGTTGATACAAGGTCCGATAGTCGTAGTATTATTGGGTATAGCGATGAATCTGCTGTTTCAATCTTATAATACCGATGTAAAATTGAATTCCGATCAATTAGTGAAGATTCCTGTTGCGAATAATTTAATGGATTTTTTACAACAATTCACTATACCGGATTTTTCTGCAATTAGTCATTTTCAAGTATGGAAAATTGCCATTATTTTGGCTATTGTCGCAAGCCTTGAAACGCTACTCTGTGTCGAAGCTACTGATAAGCTGGACCCTTTCAAACGAGTTACTCCAAGAAACAGAGAACTTAAAGCACAAGGCCTTGGTAATATAGTATCAGGATTTTTGGGCGGATTACCTATTACCCAGGTTATTATTCGTAGCTCCGCTAACATTACCTTTGGTGGAAAAACCAAGCTTTCCACAATAATGCATGGTATTTTTTTGTTAATTTCAGCGCTTACTGTTGCTAAATATTTAAATTTGATCCCCCTCGCAAGCCTTGCAGCCATCTTAATTATGATAGGATATAAACTTGCCAAACCAGCGTTGTTTCAACATTTATATCGCCTGGGCGCGGAGCAATTTATCCCTTTTATTGCAACAGTAGTGGGAATTTTAGCCACTGATTTGCTACAGGGAATTTGTATTGGTATGGCTTTTGGGATTTTCTTTACTTTACGCAACAGTTATCTTAATGCCTATTATATGGAAGATACAATCACCAGGGAGAATGAGCATGCGATTTATCATCTCGTATTAGCCGAGGAAGTTTCTTTTTTTCACAAAGCCAGCCTCATTCAGGCATTGGATGATATCCCTCCCTATTCAAAAGTCATTATTGACTGTTCCAAATCAAAAAATATTGCTTATGATGTAACAGAATACCTACGCGACTTCAGGATAAACGCGAAAAGGAAAAATATTACTGTTGAAACAATCAATTATATTGAATAACCTGATCACCTGGACTTTATAGAGGCATAAAATGAAAACACTGACTAAAGAAATGCAAGAAGCGATTACGCCCGCAATCGCATTACACTTATTGCAAGAAGGTAATAAACGATTTGTGAATAACCTTAAAGTGAATCGAAACCTGTTGCAACAGGCTAATGAAACCTCAAACGGGCAACATCCCTTTGCAATCATTTTGAGCTGTATTGACTCACGAACATCCGTTGAGCTGATTTTTGATCAGGGCTTGGGGGATGTATTTAGCGTGCGTATTGCCGGAAGCATTATTAATGAAGATATTTTAGGAAGCATGGAGTTTGCCTGCAAAGTAGCTGGAGCTAAAATAATTGTCGTTTTAGGTCATACCAAATGTGGGGCAGTACAAGGCGCCTGTGACCAAATAGAGATGGGGAATTTAACTGCCCTGCTAGGAAAATTACAACCGGCGGTGAGTGCAGAGAAAACGATAACTGAAAACAGGACATCAGATAACGAGGAGTTTTTAGAAAAGGTTTCCGCAATTAACATAAAAAGAACAGTGCATGCTGTTTTAGAACGTAGTCCCATTTTAAAAGAGCTCATTGAAAAAGGAGAATGTGGGATTATTGGTGGAAATCATGATATTACAACAGGTGAGGTAGTATTTTATCAAGATACAAAAAATGGTTTTTTAAAGACTGAATCCGACCTTGCCAAACTTTCTGAAGCCGCTCTTGGTTTAAATACTTACCAAGGGAATAGTTAATTTATCAACTAATGAGATAATGCCGCAAATCTGCGGCATTAAGATAACAATGATCATTAGTCGTCTTGATGACAGCTTTTGAATTTTGCTGCCATTTTCTCTTCTAATTTAGTCATCATGTTTTGCAATTGAGTTTTTTGCTCAGGAGTTAATTGAGCCATAATTTGGCTTTTAGCCAACATTTTAGCCTTCATCATCTCACCAATCATTTTAGCTTTTTGATCAACTAATCCATTTACTTGTGATTGATCAACGGTAGCAGCATTTGCTTGCTGATTGATTTGAGTATCTAATGCATTCATTTGAGTTGCCATTTGCTTCATGTTGCTTTTCAGTTGTTCCAAAACAGGTTCAATTTTAGCTTTCTGATCATCTTTCAGGTTTAAAGATTGAACCATTTGTTTTATACCTTCACCACAACCCCAAGAATCAGCAAATACTGCCTGATTTAATGATAATGAAAGCGCAAAAGCTACAACTGATAAAATTTTTTTATACATGATTACTTTCCTTAGTTAAGTTAAAAAAATCTAGAATAGTATAGACGCTTCCTTCAAATTGTGAAATATCAATACAACTGCTTTGCAAAATAAATAATGCATAATTGATCTGCAACTTACTCATTTTAAAGCATTTATATACGAAACAAAGACTAATAAATAAACGGCACAAATTATAAGAGGTATTGATAATGAGGGGAAAACCCATTAAGGTTAAATGAAGTAAAAAATTTTTAAACCAGATATTGGCCGAATCATTCAAGGTCAGCTATGTTTTAACTAGAGGAAATTAAAAGAATAAAAGGGATCTATATCACATGAATAACGCAAACTATCAGATAAATGGTAGCCTGTCTTCCGCAAACCGGTTTATTGTATCCGATGAGGCCATGTCATTTCTCGTAACGATGGAGCGTTTTACTCGTTCCCGAAGACAAGAATTATTGCTCACCCGTGAACAAAGGCAACGTGAATTTGATAAAGGTAATTTCCCAGACTTTCTTAATGAAACAAAAGCAATTCGTGAAGGTACCTGGAGGGTAAATAACACCCCCTCTGATTTAAATGACCGACGCGTAGAAATTACCGGACCAGTTGATCGTAAAATGATCATCAATGCGTTAAATAGCAAAGCTAAAGTATTTATGGCTGATTTCGAGGACTCAAACTCCCCTACCTGGAGCAACTGCATTGAAGGCCAGGTCAATCTATACGATGCCATTCGCAGACAAATATCCTACACGGATTCCAAAACAGACAAAAACTATCGCTTGAATGAGAATACGGCAGTTTTGATTGTTCGACCTCGAGGATGGCACCTGGATGAGGCGCATGTACTAATTGATGAGCAACCTATGTCTGCCTCTTTATTCGATGCCTTACTTTACCTCTTCCATAATGCAAAAAAATTACTGGATGAGGGCACTGGGCCTTATTTTTATCTTCCAAAGCTGGAGTCACACCAGGAAGCACGCTTGTGGAATGATGTATTTCTAAAAGCTCAGGAGCTTCTTAATCTGCCCCGTGGAACCATAAAAGTGACCGTTTTAATTGAAACCATCACCGCAGCTTTTGAGATGGACGAAATTATATATGAATTGAGAGATCATATTGTCGGCTTAAATTGTGGTCGCTGGGACTATATATTTTCTTTCATCAAAAAATTTCGCAATCATAAGGAGTTTCTGTTGCCGGATAGACAACAAGTGACTATGACGTGTCATTTTCTAAAATCATACGTTACATTATTGATTGAAACCTGCCATAAACGTGGAATACATGCTATGGGAGGGATGGCTGCGCAAATTCCGATTAAAGAGGATGAGCAAGCGAATACCCAAGCGATGGATCGAGTCAGTGCAGACAAACAACGAGAGGCTCTGGCAGGACATGATGGAACCTGGGTCGCTCACCCTGGTTTAATTCCTATTGCACTTGAAGCATTTGATAAATTAATGCCTCAGGCAAACCAGTTAGAAAAAGAATCCAATGACCCTCATATCACCAGCAACGATTTGTTATCCGCTCCAATAGGCGACATAACGGAAACGGGAGTAAGAAACAATATATCTGTTGCTCTACTCTATCTTGAATCATGGTTAGCAGGTAATGGATGCGTGCCCATACGGCATCTGATGGAAGATGCGGCTACCGCTGAAATTTGTCGTGCACAGTTATGGCAATGGCTTAAGTTTTCAGCTTCTTTGAACAATGGTCAACCTCTGACCAACACCCTAATGCATCAATGGCTGAAAGAAGAATACGAACATATGTTAAGAAACTATAAACTAGAGGGACATCCTCACGAGCAATTAGTGATTGCTAAAGAATTATTAGAACAAATGATCTTCTCTGATGATTTTGATGATTTTTTAACCAACAAAGCCTACCCCTATTTAATAATAAAAGGATCTTAATAATGAATACCTCAACCCAAATTGATGCCCTTAATAAAGAGTGGAAAGAAAACTCACGTTGGGATGGAGTAACCCGTCCATACAGTGCGGAAGACGTGGTACATTTGAGACCTTCTATTGAAATTGAATACAGTCTTGCTCGGCATGGGGCGACTAAATTATGGGACATGTTACAAAAAAATGAGCCGGTCACTGCTTTAGGTTGTTTAACTGGCAATCAGGCCGTTCAGGCAGTGCAAGCAGGTTTAAAGGCTATTTATTGTTCCGGATGGCAGGTGGCAGGTGATAATAACAGTGCGGGACAAATGTATCCTGATCAAAGTTTATATCCAGTTGATTCGGTCCCCAAGCTTGTAGACAGTATTAATAATGCACTGCAAAGAACCGACGAAATTCATTCAATGAACAAGGATAAATCCATTGACTGGTTTGCACCCATTATTGCGGATGCCGAAGCAGGTTTTGGTGGCAACCTGAACGCATTTGAACTGATGAAACATATGATTCGCGCAGGAGCCGCAGCAGTCCATTTCGAAGATCAGCTTGCTTCTGCAAAAAAATGCGGTCACATGGGGGGCAAAGTTTTGGTTACCACCGCAGATGCTATCAATAAACTGGTCGCTGCAAGGCTTGCTGCAGACATTTGTAACATCCCGACATTAATTATTGCAAGAACTGATGCAAATGGCGCTAATTTAATAACCAGTGATTTTGATGAAAATGATAAATCATTTTTAACCGGAGAACGCTCCAGCGAAGGTTTTTATTATGTCAAACAGGGACTGGAACAAGCGATTAGCCGAGGACTCGCATACGCTCCCTATGCAGATATGATTTGGTGTGAAACAGCCAAACCAAATCTTAATGAAGCTCGTGAATTTGCTAATGCAATTCATCAAAAATATCCTGGAAAACTATTATGCTATAACTGCTCTCCTTCGTTTAACTGGCAAAGTAATTTAAACGAAAAAGAGCTCATGAGTTTTAGAGAAGAACTTTTTGCCATGGGTTACAAATATCAATTCGTAACGCTCGCGGGCTGGCATAGTCTTAATTTAAGCATGTTTGAAATTGCCAAAGGATATAAAAAAGAAGGAATGTTTGCCTATTCGCAAATGCAACAACGCGAAATGCAACAGGAACAATTCGGCTTTAGAGCGACAAAACATCAGGCATTTGTCGGAACAGGTTACTTCGACGCAGTTCAAAATGTCATTATGCAAGGTCAAAGTGCGACAACTGCTTTAAAAGGCAGTACCGAAGACGATCAATTTTATAACAAATAAAATGCGGTAGGCCATAATTAAAGAAGGTCTTTATAGTTATCATAGGGTTTGCGACAAAAGGTTACGTCAAGAACCCTATTCAGAATTCAGCAGTTTAGAATTCTGTGTCTCAACCCAACTGGAATTACATAATCCTATGAATCACTATGAAATAGACAGTTGTGGTTTTGGGTTACTGGTAGATACAACAAACCAGAAATCCTCATTACTGGTTCAAAAGGCATTGTCAGGTCTTTCCCGCTTAAGTCATCGAGGAGCTGTTGGTGAGGATGGGGTAACTGGTGATGGCTGTGGTATTATGCTTCAATTAGATCATGCTTTTTTTGCTCAAATTGCTCGGGAACAATCAATTCACGTTCAGGATCATTTCGCTATTGGATCGTGTTTATTAAGCCCTGTTGATTCAGAAAAAAATAAAAGCCGCCTGGAACACATTTTAAGACGTCTCGGCTTTTCAATCGCTGGCTGGCGCGACGTGCCGGTTAATTTAAATTATGCCGGAAAGCAGGATCCCTTAAAAACACCTGTTTTCTGTCATCTTTTTGTAACCTACCCTATAGAGTGGCCACTTTCATTTATTGAAAAAAAACTATATATGGCTAAGATACTGGCGCAACAAACGCCAAAATCCGAAGAGCCTTTTTTTATTTCATCGTTATCAACACAAACTATTATTTATAAGGCTCTCGTTCTCCCTGGAAACTTACCTCTTTTCTACCCCGACTTGCAGGATGAGCGCTTAACCTCTGCGGTAGCTCTTTTTCACCAAAGATTCTCGACCAATACATCATCTGCCTGGCATTTAGCTCAACCATTCTCAACTTTAGCTCATAATGGCGAAATTAATACCATTCAAGGCAACCGTCACTATGCGGAGCGAATAAGTTACTCTCTTATAAAAAATTATTACCCGGAATTAAACGATGTTGACACATTAATTACCCCAGGTGGTTCTGATTCCTTAAGCATGGATAACTTACTTGAGGGACTTATTCATGCTCCTTTTTCATGCCCTGAAGCGATAAGGCTTATGATCCCCCCTGCCTGGGAAAATGACACCGAAATGACTGAGGTTGAAAAAAGCTATTTTCGATTCCATGCCCCACATTTGCCTGCATGGGAAGGCCCTGCTGGTATCGTTTTCTTTGATGGCCATTATGCTGGATGCATTTTGGATAAAAACGGTTTCCGACCAGCTCGCTGCGTTTCTGCTAAACCCAATTGGATTGGAATAGGCTCTGAAGCAGGAATATTTGACTTTAAGAATGAAGATATTATCTCTCTATCACGACTCAAACCCGGTGAACTATTCCTGGTAGATTTAGTCACCGGGTCAATAATCGATTCACAGAAACTGATAAAAGAGTTATATCAAAAACATCCCTACCTTGAATGGGAAAAGAATTATTCAACTGAGCTATTTTCACTTACTCAAAATCGTCCACCCATAAAAAACTCAATTTCCCCGAACGTGTTAAAGCGTTTTGACGTAAGCTTCGAAGAAACAGAGCAGGTGTTACGATTTATCGCCGAACAGGCTACTGAGCCAACCCACTCAATGGGAGACGATACTCCTTTAGCTGCATTTTCATCACAGCCCCGCCAATTGTTTGATTTTTTTCGTCAACAATTCGCCCAGGTCACCAATCCGCCGGTTGACTCCTTACGGGAGAAATCAATTCTTTCTTTAGAAACCTATTTGGGAACACGCAGGTTAATCACAAATCGCGATGCAGAATTTGCAAGACAAATAATTCTCTCAAATCCATTACTTAACAAGTTACAGCTTGAAGAATTATCTACCCAAAACAAGAGCTATTTTAAAATAATTAAAATTTCCCTGGCTTATCCCAGTACGCTACCCTTGCGAGAGGCAGTTAATAATCTGAAACAATACACTTCATCACTTCCGGATGATATCCATCATCTCTTTATATTAAGTGATGAAAAAATATCGGCTAATCAGAACACAATTCACCCGGCATTGGCTGTTGGCGCACTTCATCATCAGCTCATCGAAAACCATCAGCGTGAAACGGTGTCTTTAATAGCCTGCTCAGGATGGGTTCGCGAAGCACATCATGTAGCCGTATTGTTAGCCTATGGAGCAGATGCTGTGTATCCCTGGCTGGCCTATAAGCTATTACAAGATATCGCTTATCGTAATCATTATGATTTGGATAAAGCGTTGGAGAATTATCGCAATGCATTAAATAAAGGATTGTTAAAAATTTGCTCTAAAATGGGAGTCTGCACCTTAAATAGTTATAAGGGGGCACAATTATTTAACGTTATTGGACTCCATTCAGAAATAATGGGCGAATGTTTCAGTCAAAGCTCCTATTGGTTACCCAAATATAATTGGGAAACTCTCGATCAACAACAGAAAACGTTTTACCGAAACGCCCTCGATACCACGATACCGCCTCGACAAGGGGGAATGTTTCAGTATGCACCGCAAGGAGAGTATCATGATTATAATCCGGACGTAGTCACCAGTTTATTGCGTGCTGTTAATGAAAACGATGCGCGTTATTACCAACAATTTAAAGAATTAATAAACTATCGACCGCCAGTAATGGTTCGCGATTTTCTCCAATTAAATCCTACGGGCTCTCCGGTTAAGCTCAGCGATGTCGAGGATTCGGCTTCAATTATCAAACGTTTTGATACAGCGGCCATGTCATTAGGCGCTTTATCTCCTGAGGCCCACGAGGCTCTGGCCATTGCCATGAATCAATTAGGAGGACGTTCCAATTCTGGTGAAGGAGGTGAAGCAAAATATCGCCAAGGCACTTTAAAACAATCAAAAATAAAACAAATTGCCTCAGCTCGGTTTGGTGTTACCGCGGAGTATCTTATTCATGCCCAGGTCATTCAAATAAAGATGGCTCAAGGCGCAAAACCTGGAGAAGGAGGTCAGCTTCCTGGTAATAAAGTAAATAAAATGATTGCTGAATTGCGGTATAGCACCCCAGGAGTTACGTTAATTTCTCCCCCGCCGCACCATGATATTTACTCCATAGAAGATCTGGCACAATTGATTTTTGATCTAAAACAGGTAAACCCCAAAGCGCTTGTTTCTGTCAAATTAGTATCAGAGCCTGGAGTTGGCACTGTTGCAGCGGGAGTCGTGAAAGCTTACGCTGATCTGATTACTATTTCAGGTTATGATGGTGGCACGGGTGCCAGTCCTTTAAGCTCGATACGTTCCACAGGATGCCCCTGGGAGTATGGGTTGAATGAAACGCATCGCACTCTTATAGCCAAAAATTTACGTCATCGCGTGACGCTCCAGGTTGATGGTGGCTTAAAAACAGGTTTAGATGTTATTAAAGCGGCTTTGCTGGGGGCGGAAAGTTTTGGCTTTGGAACAGCGCCGATGATAACCCTGGGCTGTAAATATTTACGAATATGTCATTTAAATAATTGTGCCACCGGTATTGCTACTCAGGATGACCGCTTGCGTGCCCATTACTATCACGGCCTACCTGAACGTGTTATTCTCTATTTTCAATGGGTAGCCGAAGAAGTTCGTGAATTATTGGCATTGCTGGGTGTTACTCATCTTAAAGATATTATAGGGCGGGTTGATTTATTAAAATGCTTACCCCAATCAAATAATTGCGTTGACCTATCACCACTGATTGCCCCAAATCCTGTAAATAAAGCGTATACTCGTGAGTTATACTTGCAACGTCCTAATCATCCCTTTGATAAAGCACTTCTTGCCAAAAAGCTTCTTCAAGATGTAACACCGGCACTCAGGCACAATGATTCCTATTACGGGGAATATTCAATAAGTAATAAGGATCGCAGTATTGGTGCCAACATAGCCGGTGAGATAGCGCGACTTTATGGTGACACAGGATATAGATCCAAAATACAACTCCACTTCAATGGCTTTGCCGGACAAAGCTTTGGGGCGTTTTTGGTGCAAGGCATGTCTTTTAGTCTTCGAGGAGCTGCAAATGACTATGTAGGTAAAGGAATGAATGGGGGCGAATTAGTTATCAGACTACCAGAGCATCTCTTTTTAAATCCCTTAAGAACAACCATTGCAGGCAATACCTGTTTGTATGGTGCAACTGGGGGAACATGTTATATCAATGGATTAGCCGGGGAACGATTTGCTGTTCGTAATTCAGGCGCCACGGCGGTGGTTTTAGGCATTGGCAATCATGGATGTGAGTATATGACCGCTGGAGAAGTATTGGTTCTGAGTACTCCAGGAGCTAATTTTGCCGCAGGCATGACTGGAGGTATGGCCTTTGTCTATGACGATAAAGGTACCTTTACCAAACTCTGCAATCAGGAATCAGTCACTATATGTCCTTTAGATCATTCATCGCTTCATGAATACCAAAATAAACTGCGAACAATACTGGCTGATTTTAACTTTAAAACCCAGAGTGTTCCTGGTAAATCCCTCCTCAATAACCTGGAACAATGCTGGTCGAAATTTTACTTAATTTTACCCAAAGAGAATTGTCCTGCATTACCCCCACTTATGGAGGAGGCTAGATGAAAGAAACCATCATCCCTCTTTTTGCCTTCTTAACTCAGGTTAGAAAAGATCCTGAAAAACAAAGCGCGGATGAACGAATACGTCACTTTGCACGAATATATAGCCAATATAAGCAGTCCGAAGCAAAAAACCAAAGTGAGCGATGTATTGACTGTGGAAATCCCTACTGTCAATGGAAATGTCCGGTGCATAACTATATTCCTCAATGGTTAAAGCTTGTAGCGGAAGGGAAAATTATGGAGGCCGCTGACCTTGCCCATCGCACAAATACTCTTCCTGAAGTATGCGGTCAGGTATGCCCTCAGGAAATTTTATGTGAAGGGGCTTGTACGTTAAATGGCGATCCTGGCGCCGTAACCATTGGTGCTATAGAAAATTATTTAACCCTGACTGCTTTAAATCAGGGCTGGAAACCTGATTTATCCAAAGTGAAAAAAACCGGTCATCGGGTGGCAATAATCGGCGCGGGCCCTGCGGGACTTGCCTGCGCCGATAGACTAATTCGCAACGGAATTACCCCGACGGTTTATGACAAACATCCTGAAATTGGAGGGCTTTTAACCTTTGGTATCCCGCAATTCAAGCTTGAAAAAAATATAATGATCAGACGGAGATCTCTATTCGAAGAAATGGGAATACAATTTCAATTAAATTCTCTGATTGAACATAATTCACAAATGGATGAGTTAATTACCGAATACGAGGCGGTATTTTTGGGGATGGGTGCCGATAAAGGTATCAAAGCCCAAATTCCCGGAGAGGATTTATCAGGAGTTTATCCCTCCCTTCCCTTTTTAATTAATCAAATCCATTTTATGATGGGATTTAAAAATAAACAACCCTATGATTTTTCAGGTAAAAAAATTATTGTTCTTGGAGCTGGGGATACAGCAATGGATTGCTGCCGTACATCAATCCGCCTTGGTGCTGAATCTGTAACCTGTGTTTATAGAAGACCAGAACACGAAAGACGTGGTGTTAAAAAAGATTATATTCATGCTGTGGAAGAAGGGGTTCATTTCGTGTGGGAACATCAGGCCATTGCCTTCCATGGTACCTCTCAGGTTAAAACAGTAGCGTTTGCTCGCACTCAATCAGACAATCAGGGAAACCTTACGTTGGATGAAACATCCCCGCTCACTTTAGATGCTGATGTGGTGATCATAGCCTATGGATTTGTAGCCAATCCACCTCTTTGGTTATCGAACTATCATGTTGATACTCATGAAACCGGACTTATCAAGGTCAATGACCTGCCCTATTTACCGCTACAAACATCACATAAAAAAATTTTTGCTGGCGGGGACATGGTTCTTGGCGCTAATCTGGTGGTTAATGCAATAGCCCAAGGGCATCTTGCTGCAGAATCCATTGTCCAGTTTATAAATGAAGAAGCAAATAAAACATATCGAAGATAATCCTTTTTCCTGACATCAAATGCCTATGACCCCAAAGTTAGCCATTCGACTGTCCACTATCCAAAAAACTTAAATAGTTTATTATGAATATTACTCATTATTTTTATCATTTCATCATGGGTTTACAGGAGTTTACTTATCATGACGTTCGAAGCTTTATTAGAGAAATGCCTTGACAATGACGTTTTGGCTTTATACCAATTATATGAATACCATCTGACATTAGACGACATCAACCATTTATTTAAACGTCTTGAAAGTATTCCTGAACAGGATGAAAAATATTATCAGGCCCGTACCTTATTAAGTTGGTATCAACATCGTTCTCTACCCGATTATTTCCACACCACACAAACCATCACTTTTTATGAACAGGCTATTGCACATCAAAATAGTTTAGCCCATGTCTTACTAGCGCTCATTCACATTGAAGGTACAGGAGGGATACAAATTAATTATCCCAAGGCCATTGCCCTTCTTGATTCCGCCATTGTTTTAGACGATACCATGGCCTTATTGCATCGTGCCCGAATGCATGCAAAGGGTCAAGGAGGACCAATTAATTATACTGCGGCTGTTGAACTGTATTTTAAAGGAGTACTAAAAAATGACAGCATGGCGATGAATAATCTTGCCAAAATTCATCTCGAAAGAAAAAATTATCAGGACGCGATAATGCTTCTGGATAAAGCTATCGAATTAAAAAATAGCGCAGCGATGTATACGCGAGCAGGAATGCACCTGGATGGTCTGGGAGGTTTTACCAATTATCAGGAAGCCATGAGATTATATGAAAAGGCAATGGGGTTACATTTTGTAAAAGCATTCAATAATCTGGGTTATATGTATTTAAAAGGACTGGGTGAACCGGTTAATTACTTCAAAGCGAGACAGTTATTTGAGCAAGCAATCGAAAAAGGCAGCGATGGAGCACTTATAAATTTAGGCCGGATGCTCATCAATGGATTAGGTTGTAATGTCGATATTGACGCTGGAATAAAACTCTATCAACGGGCCATTGGCTTGGGAAATGTTGAAGCGATGTATCTGATGGCAAATGTGTATGAAAGTGGCCAGACCGGGAGCGCCAATGTCGAGAAAGCCATAGATTTATATTTCGAGGCATACTATCGATCCAAACATAAAGCATCGTTGGAGGCTCTTGAGAGGCTTGCAAAAAGTAATTTTATTTATGCAAAAACGAAATTTATTTTAATATATCTGATCAATAATCAACCTAACAAAGCATCGCTTTTTTTCCTTGAAAATCCAACAGTCTTTATGCCAATTTTATATAAGGATCTCATCCAGCTTTTCGATCAACCTGCAAAAAAAATAGATTTAATTGATCTATTATTGAAATTTTTGAAAAGGTACTCAGAGTTTTCAAACCTGACTCAATTGCAATACCTGCAATTTAAAATATATTTGTATTATAGGAAAGAACAGCAGGCTTTAAGAATTTATAAAGATCATTTGGAATTCAAACAAAATCTGACTGCGGAAGAGTTTTATCTGATCGGAAATGTCTTGTTATCGGGTATGGAGGATTTAATCGACACCAACAAAATTAAATGTATGGAGCAGGCCTGTTATGCTTATTATCAAGCCTATGAAACAAGTAACGATAAAGTGTATTTTGATCTTCTAATAAAAATATTACGCACCAAAAAGGCTCTTAAAGAGCATCTTTTTCCTGGCGATATCATGCGCGCAGCAGATAAAGAAGACAGTGTCCTTTATAATCAATTTTTAAATGAGCTCACCCAAAGTAATGATCAGAAGAAAATAATGGCTTTAAACTCGTTGATCATTGCAAAACAGCACCATCTGCAGAAAAAAAATCAGCTGCCTTTTTTTCATAGTAATTCCTTATATATAGTTGAGAAGCTAAAAGACAACCTAGAACATGGTATTTCTCTGGAAGATTCGCTTAATGATTTTCAGTTACTGCGTCAAATTAAAAAAAACAGCGCACTTTACAAAGTACTTGTGTCTTTATTAACAGAGCCCAATCCTTTGAATCAAATAATTGATGCCGACGATTGTAAGAGACTCTTACAAGAGCAAAATTGCGAGACATTAGCTCTTAAAATGCTTTCCGAAAAAGAAGTTATCTCTCCAGAGGGGCTTAAGCTTCTGGCTAATAATAAAAAAATTATCGAATTGATAAGGAACATGAGTACCCAACAACTCGAGGCCCTTAAAAGCAGAAGTCCCCATAAACCTTTAGTACAGTTAATCTCCCTTATTGATGAGAATTTAAATAATTCCATAATTCAAGAGAGCAATCTTATTAGCTTGATGAACAGATGAGGTACGGCATTTATTCATTAGCATTTATCACGATTAGTACTGAGGTCTGTTGACATGTCATCTTGCCATCTATTGAATGTCACGGACTTGGGTATGCCCTCAAATTTATGCGCGCTATCATTCATAATATATCTTATGTCATCCCCGCGCGGTCTTGTGTTTCTCCTTCAATATTTTATGTTCCTTTATCACGCATAATATTTCATTTTTGTCATCTCCACGAAGGTGGGGAACCATTCAAATATTTAGCAAATATGCCACTTTATTGGATAGATCCCCGCCTGCGCGGGGAAGACAACTTATTAATTTACAGCATTATTATGCATAAAATTATGAGGGGATCACTCAGTGCGAGAGGTCAAATTTTGGCTGGCTCTTGTTTCAAACAAAATAACTTGTTAACCAAAGACACCATCAATAAATAATGATTTTGGGTTCTTTAACTATATATTTCAATAAAAGCAATTACTCATTCATTTCATTCGCGGATCTTTTAAAAAGGGACGTAAAATACAATATGTTTTAGCACCCATTTTATCGCTCAATCCCTTTGCCATCCCTGGTGTCATTAGTTGTGATACAGCATAGCTACAATTTAAAGCCATTGCTTCCTTTATTGCGTGATGAGCAAGAGTGGAACATAATCCATTTTTTTGGAAAGCAGCAAGAGTAGCACCATTATATAAACCAACTATTTGATCATCAATATAAGTTGTTAACGTGGATACCGGTTCTCCCAAATAATAACCTATATAATGCTTAAATTTTCCGTGGGGGCCATAGGATTGATACATGTCTTTTAAATCACTTTTTATTGATTCTGACATCTGAAAAACATCACACATTATATTTAAAAAAAGCTCATATTCTTTATGGGTACTGACAGATCCAATTTCAATTTTGTTATTAGTCGAACTAAATTCCATCTCATCCAATTTTGCAGCTATTCCTAAAAAATCACCCAGAAATTGAAATCCGTTTTCATCCAAATTTAATTTAATTTCTTCGGGAATATCTGACTGTTGTGTCCACCACCAAACAAAAGGCAACTCTTTAGCCGCGAAATAATCAATAACAGGCTCTAATTCATCCTTTATGACTAATTTACTGTTTCTGTAATTGTTAAATACCCCATTAAAAAAGGGAAACTCACAGCCGCTGCAATAGCGCAGAGAGCCATCAATATCTTCGACACCAGAGTTGTTATGAGATGAAGACTGTGCTGCGATAGTCATTACTTGAATTAAATTATTTATAATATCTATGGTATTGAATTGATTCATAGCCGTACCCCTAATAATCTTAAAATTAATAATTATCGTGATTTAAAATAGTAAATAGAGATCTTCTCTTATAGAGACACCTCGAAATTAAGATATTTGCATCATGTTGGTTTTAGGATTACTTAAAGAACAAGTTGTATCTTTAGTATTTTGGCTTTGGAAAAACCTAACATCACTTGGCAATGAGCTCAATTCCTTATCAACTCGAGTTAAGGGTGGCTCCATATTTTCTGAGTCATTCCTCTCATTATCATCTTCCATGACACCATTCTTTATTAACATCTCATCATTTGGAATTGTTCCTAAATACAAATAATAGTCTGCCAGTGCTTTATCATAAAATCCCGAAACGTAATTAAATTCCGCTTTTTTAAGCAGTAATTGAGTGTTGTCAGGACTTAATTTTAAACCTGCATCATAATCCGCAATGGCTTTATCGTAACATTTAAATAAGCCATACCACTCTGCTCTCTTCAAATATGCATAGACATTATCTGGATTTATAATGATTGACGCATTGTAATCATTGATTGCTTTTTCATAGTCTTTGCACGAAAAATAAGCGTTTCCTCTTTGTACTAATAAAGTATCATTTTGAGGATGAACGGCTAAGATGACATCAAAATCTGATATCGCCAGTTGTGCTTTATTTAGCAAACAAAAAAGTTCTGCTCTTTTGAGCCGGCAATAAATATTCTGAGGCTGAAGTATTAATACATCAGTAAACTCTTTAAGTGCGTAATCATATAATTCAAAACTCAGATATATTTCTCCTCGAGACACCCTGGAAAATATATGATCCGGTTCACATGCTAAAATCGTGTTAAAGTCAATTAAAGCCTCATCACGATTTTTTCCGGAAGAATGAAGTATGGCTGCTCTTCCTGATAATGCCACCACATTTTCTGGTTGTAAGAATAGTGCTTTGTTAAAATCTGCCAATGCTTGCTCGGGGGCCTGATGACGAAAGAGCTCACCTCTACCCGCTAATGCCTCAGGATTATCATTCGGGGAATCTAGGGCTTTTAAATAATAGTTTAAAGCCCTTTCATTCTGTCCTTGCTGACGATAATAATCACCCAATCCTACTAATAAAAAAGGATGATCACTTTGGATCTTTTCAGCCTCTTGTAATTGCTCAAGGGCCAAGTCAAGCAAGCCCCTTTTAAGATATATTTTTGCGCATCCAATCCTTGCCGTCACATCATGAGGCGCCGCAGATAATATGTGTTTCAAACGATTCAATTCAATACCCTGAAGAGAGTAAAACTCCCCACACTTAGCCAAAACTGAATCAGGATTGATTGTGAGCGCACGACGATAATAAACCAGAGCTTCTTTATATTGCTCTTGAGCCTGATATAACTCGGCAGCTTGAATGAATAGCCCAACATTTAGGGGATTATATGTTAGTGCCTGAAGAAACATCGTCAACGAAAAATTATAGTTCTCTTCAGCACGGCCAATCGTCCCTAGTTTTTGATAAGCAGCCCAATTTTGTGGATCTACCTTAATTACTGCAAAAAAATCAGCAGATGCCAAACTTGATTTTCTTTGCAACGCATAAATTTCGCCCCGATTAAACCGTGCTACGATATTATCTGGTTCAATTGAAATTATCTTGTGAAGATCTTTTAAAGCCAGCTCGGTATATTCAAATTGACTTTTACTGTACTCACAATAAATCTCGCATCGACCTTTTAATGCCATTAAATTGTCGGGTTGTCTTTGTAATATGTTATCATAATCGATTAAAGCCAATTTTTTTTGGCCTAAGTTTCTATAAGCTTCGCCGCGATAAAGTATGGCTTCAGCATTATGGCTATCTATGCTTAAAGCAGTAGAAAAATCATTAAGGCTCGCATCATATATTCCTTTTGCTAAATGAGCACGCCCTCTTCCAACCAACGCAATAGAATTTTTTGGCTCCAGAAGGATTATCGCGTTACAGGTTGCAATCACGATATCATAATAACCTAACTGGATACTTGCTTTAGCGCAACCTGTTAATGCAATAACATTAGAGGGTTCATTTTCCAATACTTTACTAAAATCGATAAATGAATTTTTATTATTGCCTAGAGATAACCAAACCCAGCCCCGGGACAATCGAGCATCAATATGGTTTGGTTCCATGTCCAGGAGTGCTGAAAAATCTTTAATTGCAGTAACTTTATCTCCAAATGTAAAAGAAGTTTGAGCGCGATTATATAAAGCGTCCAGGTTATCTGGTTCAAGCCCAAGAATCGTGGAAAAATCATTATAGGCATCAATATAATTCTCTAAAATCAAACTCGCTCTGGCTCTACCAAACAATACCCCTATATTATCTTCGTTAATTCTAAGAATTGTTGAGTAATCCTCTATCACCTGAGTGTAACGTCTCAAGAGAAAACTGATCTTTGCTCGTTCAAATAATGCATCAATATGATTCTCATCAATGGTAAGGATTGTTGAGTAATCATTATGAGCCATAAAATAATTTTCAAGTTTAATACTTGCTTTGGCGCGTCCTAATAATGCCTCCAAATGTTTTGGGTCCTGAGTAATTATTGTCGAATAATCCTTATACGCTGCCTGAATTTCTCCTGAGTTCAGGTTAAGATTGGCTCGATACATTAAAAAACGCAAATTATATGGGTCCTTTGACAAAGCTATATTGAAATAATACAAGGCCTTAAAATGTTGCTCTAATATATAACTCATTTCACCACAAAAAATTGCATAATTTATGTTACCAAGATCAAATTTAAAAGCATTTTCAAAGTCCTTTAGTGCTTCCAGAAATTTACCCTTTGCGCGAAAGACCTCCCCTCTTAGAGCAAGAGCTGAGTGGTTATTTGTATGAGGTTCTATAGATTGGTTTAAATATTTTAATGCATTGTCGAGACAAAGATCAGTATTAGGTACTTTATCACTAATTGACAGTAAGCGCTTACCAATGGATTGTAAAATCTCCCTATTTGTTGCATAGAGATCAGCGGTTCTGATGAGAAGCTGATAAAGTGAATCCATCTCATTTAAAAAATATAAAGCATCTGCACAACCAAATAATGCAATAAGATTATCTGGGTGATCTACTAATACTTTATTAAAAAGTTCAAGCGCACTAGTGAACGATCCATTTTTAAGTTGAACCGTCCCTTCATTTAAATGCGTTATTATTAAATCTGCTTTTGCTTTCATATATAACATCCGTGATTTGTTCAGTCTGAGTGAATAAATATCAATTTACAACAATATAATTGCAGTCCACATAAGCGCACCATAATAAGAACTTATCAAAAAAGATTTAAAACAATTATCTGAATTTCGGGTGGATACTAATTTTAATTGATAAATCAATATCCCTCCTGCGAGGAACCAAATTAAATAAAAGCCAGCATTACATCCTTCTGATACACCAAATAATAACCAAAGCCCATGCAGCATTATTAAAAGAGCGCTAATGACTACGACATCAGCACTGCCAAACCAGATTGCTGTAGATTGAACTCCAATTTTAAGGTCGTCTTCTTTATCTACCATGGCATACATTGTATCGTAGGCAATTATCCACATAAAATTAATTAAAAATATTAATGACATGGAACTATTAAATGAAACACCTGAGGCAACAAAAGCCATGGGTATGCCCATTGAGAACGCGAATCCCAGAACAAGCTGCGGGCCATTAATAAATCGCTTACAAAAGGGATAGAGAAAAGTAATCAGTACCGATATCATCGCCCAATACAAACATTGAAAAGGCAGATTAATTAGAATTATTAATGCACACACCAATAAACCGAGAAGCAGAGCAAAAGCTTCATACAAACTGATTTCATTCGCGGCTAATGGGCGTAATTTTGTTCGCACAACATACTTGTCAATGTTTCTGTCAGCAATATCATTTATAACACATCCAGCAGAACGCATAAAAACGGTTCCGAGAAAAAATAAGCATATGAGCCCAACGGAGGGATGGCCTGAATTGGCTATCCATAAAGCCCAAGCTGTAGGGTACCAAAGTAACAGAATACCTACTGGCTTATCCAGACGGAGTAAACGCATGTAAGCATGCCATTTGATCATTTAATACTCTCTAATTCAGGAAAAAGTAGTTCCACTAAATAAAAAAAACCGGTTTTATGAAAAGAGAACTTTGCTAATCGAGCCCAAATGATATCGTTCTCCGAGGATATAAAGGGTTTAATCCAACCAAATTCAATACATTTTTTATCTACAGGATAGACTGATCTTTCGAGGCGACACACTCTTGATTCATTAAAAATCAGATTTCGGACTGATTCCTTCTCAAGGCGTTTAAAAAAAAATGGATCTAAATTAAAACAGGTCTCAGGGATAATCGTTCGTGCAAACCAGCACGCTTTATCCTGGGCTCGCATAATTATATTTCGTTCAAAAACCAATTCATCTATCTTCAGGAAATGTCGGTTCCACCAACTGGGTGGATTCCATTGTTGCGACAATACCTCTAAGACACTATTTCCCGCGCAAGCGTTTAATTTATCTGTTAAGGAAAATTCGTAATCTCTCCATTCCTGCAAATAATTCTTATTTGGATTTTCGATAGGTTTTAAAGAATAGTCACTAATCAACATAAACATCTTAAGACACTTTTTTTGCAAGGATATTACAAAAAACCTATTTTATGAATAATAATTTAATAATTGCCCTTAAATCCCATTATATTATCGAATTCGACTTAACTTTGATTCTGCCCAGACGATTTAAAACAATCTGTGTTTGTTTTTTTGTTTGTACGTTTATTATACGAAAAGTTCCGTTACTTATTCCGTCTAAAGGATTATTGGAAAATATAATTGTTTTGTCCTGATTCACTCCGGCCCAGTCGATTTTCAAGGATGGATGCTTCCATTCCCAATGATAGATTAACTCTCGCTTTTGTTTCTTTATGTCATATAAATTCATCCCTGCTGACCAATTATTATTAACAGGTGACAGAATTACCTTATGCCCCAAAATTACCGACTGTAATTTCGCATAGTTAACGGCCTGAGAAATTTCATCAATCAGGATTTGTTGCTCGTTTCTGACCAAAAGACCAGAAAGAGAACTCGTGGTCGATAAAATTAACAACATGGCTATAGTTAAACTCAATAAAAGCTCAATTAATGTAAATCCTTTATTCACCTGCGGCACTCTGAATTAGATTGTTGATATGATGGAGCTCTTTAAGAATATTCTTTTTGGCCAGCGGATTTTTTAATAAGTAATCAGGTGAAAAACTAAAAATCACGGGACAGTTAAATTTTAAAAATAAGGGATGATTGTCCAAGCCTAATGCTAAAATAGCTAAGGGGTTTTGTTGTAATAACTGGATAAACAATTCTGATTTTTCAAGATTCACGTCTACCGTATTAACGTTTAACTCACTGTCTGCAACATTAAGATAACTTACGATTTTATTTAAAAGAGAGCGCTCTTTGTCTAAAAGAGGGGAAGCAATAAAGACAGCCACTTTAACCGGAGTTTTCACTATTGATGAGTGTTGAGCAGGCTGTCCTGCCTGTGTCTCTTTAGTTACCCAAGGCGTAATTCCCATTTGATTTAAATAATAAAGTGCTAAATCACTGTACATATTGGATGCCTGAATAAAAAAACAGTATAACCTGAATTCCTTATTCAATCCAAATTAACTAGGAAAGTACATTGGCACCAACAGAGTAATCGGTACTATGATTCAGGCTCTCCTCGCTAAATTGCCCTTCCATCAAGATCTGCAGGGGTTCAGAATGTCTTTTGAGACACTTTAATAACTGAACTGCCTCATCGTACTTTTGATTGTTTAATAATTTCCACACCCGATGACTTTGGTTTACCGTTAAATCCCACGCTCCGAAATATCCGTTACAGTCTCCTTTAAAAATAGGGCTATCACTGTATAACAGATTTTTTACTTCAAGCAGTGTGTCATAAACAGTCTCATTTTCACCCTCTTTTAACTCTTTTATCATGTTAATTATGATGCTAAGAATTACATGGTGCTCACCTGTGATTTTTGCAAAATGATCAAGACAGGCAAAAGGATCATAAATATTTAGAGAATGGTGAGCACACTCCAGAATTTTGTAATCTGCTTTGGAACGAAATAAACCAATGGTTAATTTTAAAAAAATGGGATATAAGGCCAATAATTCTATACTTCTGTTTTTATCAATAGAAGAAATATTTATTATATCATTACCGAAAAATGTTAAAGGGTTCGTTATAGGTTCAGAATAATTAACGGCTAAATCCTGATTAAAATATATATTTCTTAACTCATAAGATTGTTTTATCAACGTCGTCTTATGTGGAATATTTGAATGTAAAATAAGATTGAAGACCAGATCAAACCAGTGCCTGTTATCACGATAACAGCAATAGGCCAGTAAATCTGCCAATGAATTAAATGATGAATACATCAGTTCTTTGTTAGCATATTTATTCGAACAGGTTGAATAGCGTAAATCAAGATATTCTTTAGTTGCATCATAACCACATTGAATAAGCTGTTGTTGCTTTGTTTCTTCGATACTAAAGCCCATTGTGGATGCATCTCCCACATCAATAACGATGGATTGAGAGGCATATTTTCGTAATTTCATCCGGTCCTGTTCCCAAGCACTTGCGGGATCCTTTACCCCGGTTAAGAAACTGTAAAACCAGTTTAAAGCAAAATTTTCCCGGTATACTTTCTCCATTACTCTGTCTATAGTGTTGCGCTCGGTTCCATTGTCAAATTGTACCGCCAGCAGCTGTAAATTATTCCCATACTCTGATTCAAGTAGAGTGTTGTGGTCATCTGAAAAAGCGTCCGTAGGGAAATTATTTAATACACCTCCATCTGTATGTCCTTCACCTTCTACAACGGTATTTCGATAGAGCACCGGAAAGCTTGCTGAAATTTTCACAGCCTCACTCACTTCCATGTTTGGTGATTTTTCAAGAGAAAAATAAATGGTTTTCCTTGAGTTTTTATTAGTGGCAGTAACAATTAACTGTCGTCCTAAACCACAGTCAGGACACTCTTTTCTTAATGATTCAAGTAATGCAAACGTTATTTTTCCATGAGGGTATGCCACTTTATATTGAGACACTATTTCTTTTATTTTATACGCTATAGCATAATCCAGAGCAGTTTTTAGAGCATGAGTGTCTGACAGTCCATTCCGATCAATATTAAAAAGAACTAAATGCTCCTGTTTAAAATGCTTAAAAAAATCAATTATTTCATTTGAGTTATAACCTAAGTAACATAATAAAGCCATTATTGCCCCAGCGGAGCTTCCTGCAAATTTTTCGGGTTTGATATTTGCCTCATTTAAAGCACGCCATACACCTACATGCGCAAAAATTTTTGCACCACCACCACATAGCACAAAATTTTTAATATCGGGTCTCGTTTCCTGAACTAAAATTTCATCGGTTCCGGAGCGACGGTAAATCTTAATATCCTTCTCTTGATGAATTAATGTTAAATGATTACCCGGTTTAGACAGGACACCAGATAAATTTTGAGGAGGAGCAAACCAGGATTTAATCCATTTCCACAATTTGAGATACCATGAATCGATGTTGATAAATTTCTGCATTTGCCTGTAATCATACATGTCTTTAAAGCGTGAGCCTAAATTAGTAACATGGGTTGAGAGAGGGTGATGGCCTTTACAGATGTCTTCAAAATTTAAATTTTTTATTTTCCTGGTTAAGAGGGTATCAACCATTTTGTTCGTTATAAACACTCTTTTGGTATTGCCAAGAGGCTCACTTTGAGCATCATTTGGATCTTTATATTTAGTACCGGTGTCGGGGACTAAGTATTGATTAAAGCCAATTAAAAGTCCTTGCTGGCCATGACATATTTCAATACCGGTCAATTGATAGTGAACCGATAAACCCAGATCTGAAATTTTCCACTGATCACAGGATCTTCCTAAAATTCTATTTTGGATTCGGCCCCAAAAACTCAATCCGACTTCAGCGGTAAATCCACGGTATTCATTTATATAAGCGCTACTAAAATAGGTTTTTTTCTTTTCGTTTTCATGAGGCTGTAATAACCAGTCAAGATATAAATTCTTTTTGACATCACTTAATCGGGTAAAATCAAAAATAATACGCTCATCATCAAACAGGTAATTACCTAATGCGACATTAATATCTGGAGAAGTTCCATTAATTTGTAAACGACCCAAATACACCGTAAAGATTATTTTTTTTAATAAATTTAGATTACCGGAGTATTTGGTATCTGATTTTAACAATTGACTAATCACGTGCGTAGGTGTCATTCCTTATCCTTAAGTATGAAGTCCATAAAACAAGTAACTAATAATTCAGATTTAATAAATGCGAAAGTTTAATTTAATCAATCTATAAATGATTGTATCTGCTATTGACACAAATTAGAGTCATTCTTAAGCTTAAATATTTAATCACCTGCTAATACAATTAACACAGATTTTTAAGGAATTAAATAAGAAATTGAAAGAGGAGTACAGGCCTGTGTTTTATTTAAGAATTTGGCAATCGCTTAAAATATTAAGGATGGTTTCAGAAGGATTGGAGGATCGGGTGATCGAGCGGCCTATAACCAAATAATCAGTACCCTCAATGAGTGCCAATTGAGGCGTCATGATTCGGTATTGATCATCATTACAATCATGAGCCAATCTAATCCCTGGCGTCACGGTTATAAAATCCGAACCACACTGCTCTTTAATTATTTTGACTTCATGGGCAGAACTCACAACGCCATCCAGACCAGAGTTTTTGGCAAGCAGGGCCAACTTTGATACATGCTCCAGTGAGGAATGGTTTATACCTATGCTTAATAGTTCATCATCGCTGAAGCTAGTTAAGACAGTAACAGCGATTAATAAAGGGCGATCAGGACCAAAGCCTTGAATCGCATGATAAGCTGCTTCCATCATCTGCATCCCGCCTGATGCATGAACATTCATCATCCATACCCCCAAATCTGCAGCAGCCTTGCACGCATTAGCTACAGTATTGGGAATATCATGAAATTTTAAATCAAGAAAAACCTTAAAGTTTTGCTTGATTAACTGCTTTACAAAAGACGGGCCATAAAGCGTGAACATCTCACTCCCTACCTTTAGAGAGCAAGTTGCCGGATTCAGTTTATCAACAATTTCTAACGCTTTATATTGATTATCAAAATCAAGAGCAATGATTAACGGAGAACCCATTACATTGCAACCGCACTATATTCCATAGCCAACGCTTTTTCTACCGCTGCAACAACCTGTAATTGATCATGTTCTGATAAATAAGGATGCATAGGTAAACTGATCACATGATGGCTTGCTTTTTCAGAATGAGGAAAATCTCCGGTTTTATAATTTAAATAGCTTAATGCTTTCTGTTGATGCATGGCTACCGGATAGTGGACTGCAGTAGGAATGCCGTATTCTTGCATAATTTTTACAAAAGCATCACGATGTGTCACTTCAATGGTGTACTGAGCATATACACTCGTATTATATTTTGGAATAAATGGTGTTTTAGTGATTGATGAAAGTAACTCATCGTATCTTTTAGCAACATTCTGGCGCAAGGTGATTTCATTTGGAAACAGTTTTAATTTTTCCAGTAGAATTGCAGCCTGAATGGTATCCATTCGTCCGTTAATTCCTATTCTACTATGACAATAACGAGCGTTTTGACCATGAATTCTTATTTCAATTAATTTTTGAGCAATAATATCATCGTTGGTAAAGCATGCTCCTGAATCGCCATAACCTCCCAAAGGTTTAGAAGGAAAAAAACTGGTGCAACCAATGGTGGATAACGAGCACGAATATTTACCTTTATACGTTGCCCCGAAACTCTGAGCCGCATCTTCAATTACCGGAATATTATACTGATTTGCAATCGCATTGATGGCGTCATAATCCGCACATTGACCATATAGGCCTACAGGCATTATCGCTTTCGTTTTTTTAGTAATGGCTGATTCGAGTTTTTCAGCATCAAGATTATAAGTTATCGGATCGATATCAACGAATACCGGAGTTGCATGGCATAGACTGATTACTTCTGCAGTAGCAAAAAAGCTAAACGGCGTGGTTATTATTTCATCACCAGGCTGGATATCTAGAGCCATTAAAGCCATTAACAAGGCATCTGTGCCGCTCGAATTGACTATTGCGTGCTTAACGCCAACAAAATCAGCCAATTTCTTTTCCAACTCATTAATCTCAGGACCCATTATATATTGGCCGTGATTTAATACTTTTTTAATACTTTCAAGTATGTTGTTTTCGATTAAAGAATATTGTGTTTTTAAATCAATAAATTGCATTATAATCTCATAAAAATAGGTTATACATGTGTAGGGATTGGGGATTAACAATAAAAATAGTTCAACCGCTATACCCTAATCACCTTCCAAGCCATGAATAGGCTTCATTCTACCCCACTGCTTACAGCTGGGACAATGCCAATGCAAATGTTTACCACCAAAACCGCAATGCCCACATCGATATACCGGCTTATTATCCAGAAATTTACTGGTGATGGCATAAAGCATCTGCAACTTGTCACGTACCTTTCCATGGGCCGATTCCAGGTGCCAATAAATTAAGCGGTTCAACCCTCTGATAGAGGGATGCTTACTTAAATTATCTGCTACGAAATCTATAGCTGCATCCATATTTTTACTCTGACGTAAATATTCAGCTATGACGAAAATAACCGAAGCCCTCGGATGTTCGGCTAAGGTTTTCTCGAGATAATCAATGCATTCTGGCATCAAATCCAGTTCTTTGTGACAAAATACCAGAGGCTCAATTATTTCGGTTAAAAATTCTGCATCCTGCTGTGGAACTCGTTTTAATGAGCGAATTGCCTGTTTGTACTTCCCTTCCTTCATTTCAATATTTGCATTCATCAGACTGGCCCGAACGGATTCGGAATCCACACTCATAGCCTGTTTAATACAATAAACTGCCCTGTCCATGGCATTATCTTTAAGTGCCTGGTTCGCCATTTCGCAATAGTAATGGGCAGCCTGATTATGAAAGCTGGTTCCAGTAGAAATCTCCAGTTTTTTTATAATTTCCAGAGCTTTTTCCCAAGCTTTTTCTTGCTGATAAATAGCTAGAAGCCCATGTAAACTGCTTGTTTCTTTACTGCCTCCTAATTCAACAACTTCAAGAAAAATCCGCTCAGCACGATCAAACACCCCAGCACTCATATAATCTTGACCCAAGGCCATTAAGGCTTCTTTTCTCTGTAAAATGCTTAACTGTGGTCTGGCAATCAAATTTTGATGAATACGAATAGCCCTATCCACCTCCCCTCGCCTTCTAAATAAGCTGCCCAAGGCAAGATGTGTCTCCACCGTATCACTATCTACTTCCAATAATTTTATAAAGATATCAACGGCTTTATCTGATTGTTCATTTAATAAATAATTAAGACCAACAACATATTCCCGAGATAAGCGGTTGTAAACATTTGGATCTTTATCCGAGTTGTTGCGATTCGCCACCCACCATCCCGACCATGCAGCGGCAGGTAACAACAGGGGCCATAAATTAATCATCTATTAAAATTCCTCTCACATTGGTTTTTTCTATAGCTAATGTTGGTCTTGTAATGGTATTGAGCGTAAATTTTTGATTTCTTTTTCCGTTAATTTTAATTGGCCCTTCATTTTACGACATTCACTTTTTAAACGCCAATATCGACTAAAGAACAGAACAAACCCAATTAAAATACCAAACCCTAACATTATGGTCATCAGAACAGAGATAGGCATGGTAACCGTCTTGAAATAAAGATTAACTGGTACTGAAGTCGCGTTTAAAGCTGCAAAACTAACGCCAATAATAATAAGTACTATGTAAAAAACCAGCATCAATATGCGCATTGAGTATTCCTTTTACATGATCTTAAAACTCGGTAATCATCATAACACGATAATTCAGATTAAGTCAGTTAATTGGACGGTAAAATTATCCGAGTTACCGTAATTATCATATTAAATACTTCTATCTCAGTGTTACATATTTACTGGCTCAGTTTATAATTCACCACCTAAAATAAAATTCTCACATTACCCCCATATAAAACACCCTGCCCACAAGAAACAGTTGCACTATTCACGAAAAACGGCACGCTCTCTGACTCAGATAACCTCAAAATTTTAATATAAATAATGTTGTAAATTATAATTATCTTTCCCGCACGGACGCGAGTCTATCCAATAAAGTGGCATTTTGCTAAATATTTGAATGGATCCCCCCGTCTGCCTGGGAATGGCAAAAGATCATTAAGTACGATTAAAGAACATAAAAACCTTTTTAGATTTTGGAGTAAAGCAGGTAGAATTTATTTCTTTGGTGAAGTAGTTTCGATTGAATATTTTATTTTTGATGCTTTTCTTTTACTGTACTATTTATCAATTTGATACAAAAAAAGCGTAGATGTCTACGCTTTTTAATATCACTGAACATTCATTACCTTTATCTGATGCAGGTAATGAATGTTCTACAAGGCTTATAATAAACTATTCGCCTTCTTTACTTGCCATTTTTTCTTTCAAGAGATCACCAAGAGTAGTTGATGTACCTTCTGCTCGCGAATATTTCTTGATTGCATCAGCTTCTTCCTGAGCATCTTTAGCTTTCACAGAAAGAGTGATAGAACGATTTTTTCTGTCAACGTTCATGATCTTGGCTTCAATTTCATCGCCCTCTTTAACAAGAGTCGTTGCATCATCAATTCGCTCATCTGATAATTCATTAACACGTATTGTGCCAGTAATATCATCAGCTAATGCTACAGTAACTGTTTTCGCATCTACAGCAGTTACTTTTCCTTTAACAATTGCGCCTTTAGTATACTCATCAACAAAACTGGTAAAGTTGTCACCCTCAAGTTGCTTGATACCTAAAGAAATACGTTCACGCTCAGGATCAATTGCCAGAATTACAGCTTCTAACTCCTGACCTTTCTTGAATTGTTTAACAGCTTCTTCGCCAGCTACAGTCCAGGAAATATCAGACAAGTGAACCAGACCATCAATCTCGCCATCTAAGCCGATAAAGATTCCAAAGTCAGTTATAGAACGAATCTTACCGCTAACTTTTTGACCTTTACTGTGAACAGAAGCAAATTGTTGCCATGGGTTGCCAACACATTGTTTCATACCTAAGGAGATACGACGTCTGTCTTCATCAATTTCAAGAACCATTACATCAACAACATCGCCCATAGAAACTACTTTACTTGGGTGAACGTTTTTATTGGTCCAATCCATTTCGGACATGTGTACCAGGCCTTCAACACCTTCTTCAATTTCTACAAAGCAACCATAATCAGTAATGTTGGTTACTTTACCTTGCAATCTCTTGGTTAAGGGATAGCGTTCAACCAAATCAACCCAAGGATCATTTCCTAATTGTTTCATACCTAGAGAAACACGATTTCTCTCGCTATCGAAACTTAATACTTTTACTTTTACATCTTGGCCAACTGATAATAACTCACTGGGATGTTTCACACGTTTCCAGGAAATATCAGTGATGTGCAACAGGCCGTCAATGCCACCCAGATCGATAAATGCACCGTAATCGGTAAGGTTTTTAACAATACCATGAAGCTCTTGGCCATCATGCAATGATTCAAGTAATGCCTGTCTGTCAGCACTGCTTTCTTCTTCAACAACTGCACGACGAGACACAACGATGTTGTTGCGCTTCAGATCCATCTTGATTACTTTAAACTCAAGCTCTTTACCTTCAAGGTAAGAAGGATCTCTTACAGGTCTTACATCTACTAATGAACCAGGCAAGAATGCGCGAATGGTACCGATTTCCACTGTGAAGCCACCTTTGACTTTACCAGAAATAAGACCAGTAACTGTTTCATTGTTTTCATGAGATTTAGATAATTTGCGCCAAGCTTCTTGACGTTTTGCTTTTTCTCTTGAAAGCAGCGTTTCGCCGTAGCCATCTTCAACTGAATCTAATGCTACTTCGACAGTATCACCTAGGCTAACTTCCAGCGCGCCATCTTTGTCATAAAATTCTTCAACGGCAACAATACCTTCAGATTTTAATCCAGCATTTAAAATGACGTGATCACCATTAATACCAATACCTTTAGCATTAATAATTGCACCGGGATAAAATTGAGCGCCAGCAATACTTTGCTCAAATAGTTC
>JAUXYG010000135.1 GCA_030694525.1 Legionella sp.
CAGGTGCAGAATGGGTTGATGCTCCTGTAGTCCGTGACCATCAAATTGTAACAAGCCGTAAACCGGATGATATTCCACAATTTAACGAGGCAATGATTAATTTATTTGCCAATACCAATAGCAGTTCCTAACTAAATTATAAATAAATTAATTTTTTATATAATTCAATATGATAAAAGGTAGTTTGAGTGGAGGCGGTTGCATTATTTTTTTTAATGTTCTATCCCTATAAATAGATGATTAATTTAACAAAGGAGAGAGTATGATTTAAAAAAAGGAGAAATATGTTTTAAATCAGAAAAACTCATATAGTCTGGTCTGAATATAGTTGTGTAATGCAAATTAATGCAGTTTTTTTATATTAATGATTGAATTTGTTTTACACTCTGAAAGGAGAATAAAATGAAAAAAATATCACTGGCTTTATTGGCGCTATTAGCCTTTCCGCTGGCTCACGCTAATACTATAGATACTGGTACCGGTACGAGCACCGGAATTAACAGCGGTCCTGGGACGGGTATTAATAATGATGCAGGGACAGATGCATTAAACCCAACCAACCCTAATAACCCCACAACGGTCCCGACAACTCCATCAACTCCTGGAACAACCACAACTCCTGATTCTAGTACTGATCAAGGTGTTGGAGTAGATAATGGAGTAGGAACCGATCCTAACTCAACTATACCTCAAAGTGATCCTGGTACATCACTAAATAGTGATTCAAGTTCCGATCATGGGGTTGGCACCGATAACGGTGGTGGTAATGGTCCTTAGAACGTAAATAGAGAAGTGCTTGCACTTCTCTATATTTAAAAGCTTATGTAATTTGCATAAATGGGCAAATTAATTCATTATAAAAAAGATGCACATTAAAAATATATTTCATTAATTTAAAAGGAATTTATCATGAATTTGATTACTTTAATTGTATTGATTGTTATATTACTTGCAGTATTGCCCACTTGGCCTTATAGCAGCGGTTGGGGATATTATCCGAGTGGTGGGGTAGGTTTGATAGTGTTAATTTTAATTGTTTTACTTTTAATGCGGGGCGGTGCTTAACCGATTGCAAAAGAAAATCCCATACAAGGTATGGGATTTTTTTTTAATTAATCATTTAATTCGCAAGTGATTTTGGTGCAATCACGGCAATGTTGTGCAGCATAAGCATAAGCTTCAGCAGCTGCTTTAGGAGTTTCTGACATTTGTTTGTCAGCAGCTTTATCCATTTCAGTGTCACTGCTACTGGCATTAGTAGTACAAATCCAGTTAGAAGTTAAAGAAGTAGGAGCAGCGAAACCAGTTGCGGTAACAAAAAATAAACCGCCAGCGATTAATAATGATGAAATACCTTTCATAATAGTTCTTCCTTTATTGAGTTAATAAAAAATTGTTCCATCTTAGTTTAGACTATTTTTAGCAAAAATAAAGCGAAATCATATATTTAAAAGTGATATGAATTAATCCAGCCGTGCTTGGGGTCGGATAATCTTATTTATCCGTTCAGTGAGCCACAATAAATAGCCTTTAATTAAGCCATGTAATCGTTTTTGGTGACTTCGATAAATGAAATCATAAGTATATTGAGCAATTTTGCCCTGAATAAATCCTCCCGGAAATACACCATACTTGCCTAAGGATCCAAAAGCATTATATTTTCCCAATGAAACAATTCCCCCCAAATGATGGTAAGAAAAAGGGGGTAGTGGGGTTCCTTCAAGCCAGCGAGGTATGTTTTTAATAAGATAGGTTGCTTGTTGATGGGCTACCTGAGCTGTGGGAGGCAGGACGGCTTTAAGACGTTCATCATAAAATGAAGCACAGTCTCCTATAGCAAAAATAGAATCATCCAAAGTTGTCTGTAAAGTGGGCTTTACGGAAAGCATATTATTTTTGCCAAGGGCAAGACCGTCCATGTTTTTTAAAAAATCGGGTCCTTTTACTCCGGCAGCCCAAACCATTAACCCTGATTTGATAAATTGCCCATCAGCAAGTTGTAATCCTTGTTTTTCAGCAGCTATAACCTGAGTATTAAGAAGCACATTAATGCCTAAATTTTTTAATTGATTTTCTACCGCTCTGGATATTTTTTCAGGGAAAGCAGCTAATATTCTGGATCCATTTTCGATAAGATTTATTTTTATTTTTTTGTTTAAGTCAAAACGATAGCTTTCTGCTATTTCAACCAACTGGACCAGTTCGGCTACCAACTCTACACCTGTTGCCCCCCCTCCAATAACCGAGACGGTGAGAGGATCATTATTCATGGCGCAGCGAAAAAAATGCATACGTATCAAGCGATTGAATACACGCGCCTGAATCCGGCTATCTATAAAATAGCAAAATTTGGAGATACCAGGGATATTAAAATCATTGGCGCAACTGCCGACTGCCATAATTAAAATATCGTAATGAATACTCCTTTTTTCCACGGAGACAGATCCATCCATCATGGTAATAGGCTCAAGGTAAATTAATTTTTTTTCCCGGTCGATACCACTCATTTCACCTGGACAATAGGTGAAATAATGCTGGCTGGCATGAGCTACAAAAGATACTTGTTGTTGCGATAAGTCGTTAGTTCCTGCAGCTATTTTATGTAAAATAGGTTTCCAAATGTGAGAAGAGTCTTTATCTATAAGTGTAATGATGCTTTTTTTAGCGCGACCAAGCCGGTTACCCAATTGAGTGGCAATTTCCATTCCGGCTACACCGCCTCCTACAATGACAATATTTTTTTCATGCATTTGGAGTACCTCAGTTTACTGAGATTATGTCGTTAGATAATTAGTATAACGTAATCTTTGTCCAGATCATTAATATAACATCAACAATTCCAGTAGAGTAGCAGATTAAGTGATTTGAATAGGATAAGGATAATTGTGTTCCAAAGGATAGTGCTATGAGAATTTATATCAGGGCGTGCTATATAAAAACACACCCTTGAAACAAAAAATCAGGCTAGCCAGGTTATGTTGAACATAACTCCATTAGTATAAAGATGATTCAGCTCAGGACCATTGTTTAGAGTTTGTTCGGCTGCACGGCCTAAAGAACTTTTACCCCAGTCCGCAAATTCATAACCAACGCCTACTTGCCAGTTAGTAGTAATTGCTTTTTGAATTCCAGCTCCCAACGTATAAGTAAATGCGGTTCGGGTGTGAGAAGTAAAATTAGGATTTTTTACTGCTTCAAATATAGTGGGCACATTATCAAATCCTCGGGCCTGATTAAAACCAACCCCTAAACTGCCACTAATCCATGGAAGTACGACATACCCGCGATCAGCCAAAAGTTTTCCTTTTACTGCTACATGAGAATGTCTGACTTGATAAGAATAGGTATAGTTATTAAACTGAGGATCGGCATCATCCCATATTTCACCTTTAAGGTTCGTGAAGTCTGTGGTCGCAAAGGCGAGCCCCAATTGACCTAAAAGCTGATGACTTAAGGGTTTTTGCATTCCAAAGAAAAATTCACCATCTGCAATCGCTCTGGTGGTTTTGTAGGCAGCGTAAGTTTTTTCAATTTCAGGGGTAAGAAAAATATTTTGCGTTTCACCACCTCTATGCCATACAGGACCGGCACTTAAGGTGCCAACCCAAGTGGGTTCAATAACTGCGGGGCCCATTGTTCCAGCAAAGGATGTATGAATAGTAAAGCTTGTAAGTGCTAATAAAGCACTTTTTGTGAATTTAATTTTCATTATCCATCTCCATGGATTAGGTATTAAATTTAATTGTATTGATTCTCACTTTATAAGGCAACCATCAATTTTCGAAAAACCAGATCTTAATTTAAAATATTCATTGCAACTTTCAATAACTTAAATATCTCAGCAATGTCAACTATTTTGTAATATTCGGTATAAAACCACTCAATGCTATTTAAATCCTAACCATTAAGCGGGCTCGTCTTTTTGGAAGCACACTCATAGATGTATATTTGTTCTAAATCGGCATGTAGTTCTTCGAGGCATTGCCTGTCTCTATCCTGTTCTGCTTTTTGGCTGAGCTCTTCGTAGAGTAAAAAATATTCCGCATAGTCTTTTTCTATAGAGAAATTATTCTGTTTCATTACGTCAATTAACTGTTTACAGTCTTTTAACAAAGATTTCTGACTTAAATTTGGTGTATTTTCTTTCTTTTCCTGGTTATACCATTTATATAACAAATATAAAGCAATCAGGGCTACAGGCATAAATACAATTAATCCCACACAGATCATAGCGTTTGAGTTTGATACAGGTATAGGGTCTGTACGACAATAATCATATTCTGAAGAGCATGCATTCAATTGTTCAGAAGGGGCATAAAAAAATGCTCGAGTGTTTGATGCTAATTGTGGCTCCATGGGTTCTACTGGTTCGGGTAACGGCTTGGTGATAACTAACTGAACGGGTTGAGGTGCCGGTAGACCTTTCATTTCGTATTGGATTTTTACCCATTGATGCATGGAGCCCATAAGTTTATCTAATTCTTGTGCCCGATGATGCAAGGCATCGAATGATTGTTCTATCACACCTGATTCATGTAGGTGATGGATGACCTCATGAACCTCTGCTTTAAGCATTTTGCAGGTGTGATGAAAATCAGCAAGACTGGATGGGAATTGAGCTAAAGTATCCTGATTTTTAATAAAAATCTGTAATTTTTCTTTTTCATGAGTTAGTACCTTTTGCCATAGGGACAAATTCTGCTGATCCTGAATTGCCTTATGATAGGCTTGCGTATTTGCTTCAATAATCGCTTTAATATGTACGGACGATTCATCAACAAAATCATCAATATGCTTAAGCAGGGTTATCATTTGTTCTTTAAATTGATAAATAGTATAAACTTCTCCCGCCTGGCTTAATAAGTCAATAATTTGAGAAATGACTTGCTGAAAACGTTCCAGTTCATTTAGGTTTGATATAGCTGCAGCGTAATGTCCAATAATTCTCTTATCGTCAGAAATAAGTTTTAAATGGTGGCAATTACTCAATTGTTCCGCAGTTAATTGAAATGATCCTTCAGAATTACTAGTGACTTGGGCATTTTGCCCGCATTTTTTTGCAGCTTGAGTAGGATAAGCTCTAGTGTCTACCTCATCAAGACTGGAAAAATCATAAGGATGTGGGTTCACCGGATTTAAATTAAGGCCAAAATGGAGCGTACGGTTTATCTCTGTCGCCAGTTTATTGGTAGATTTAGCAAGTTTATGAAGCCGTTCTTTTAATAATTGGGATTCAATTAAATGACTTAATTGTGGGTGAATTTTATTGTCAACTACAGCTCTGAAATTTGCTAAAAAGAGACGGTCAGAACCTTTAGACGCTGAAATATTTTTTTCAATACTACGAATATAGCGTGTGAGTAAATCCAGCTGAGTCTGGACCTGATTAATATCAGTATTTTGACTTAAACCTTTTAAAATATTGACTACATCAAGGAAAAAAAAATTCATGGGTTGATTAAGATGTTCCAACGGTAAATTTTTATTTCTTAATAAAAGATAATCCCCTACATTTTGCATTAAATGATACAATGCCGGCCATTGCAGGCGTTGACTGTCTATAGGCTGGATATGAAATTCATCGCGACTGATTATATCTCGTGTTTTATAAGCATTAGAAAAAAACCAGGCATTCTCGTATACATTGATTAGGGCATCGTTATCCTCTCTAAACCAGGTGAAAGGGGATATTAAATACTCTTGATCAATACCCGAATGGGATCTGGCTTTTAAAATTAATTCTCTTAAATGAATCTCTTCGGGGGTATAGCAGTGTTCCGAATATATCCAGAACCGACCTTTAGATGGTAAAGACTTATACAAAGCATAATTTTCTTTTTTTTCTTTTCCCATACTTCTCACTCCTTGAGAAAGCCATTAATTTAAGTTAAAGGCTGTTTATAGTGGGTTTTTATTACGAGTTAGAATATGTCTAATCAACCAGTAGAATTTTGTATCATATTATGTGATACCATGCTTTGATCGATTAAGCAATCATTCACCTGATCATGACTTGATTCTTCCACCATGTGCGAATTTTTGATAAATTAGGATTTTAATTTTTAAGGGATGCTATGCCATCGTTTGATATTGTTTCTGAGATCAATGAAGTTGAATTGCGCAATGCGGTAGATAATGCATCTCGTGAAGTGACCACTCGATTTGATTTCCGCGGTGTTGAAGCTACAATCGTGCTTAAAGAACTTACGGTTACTTTGCGTTCTGAATCTGATTTCCAAGTACGTCAACTGGAGGATTTATTTCGTAACCATTGTTCTAAAAGAAATTTGGATGCTTCGGGTGTTGATATTGAGGACGAGCCTGTACACACTGGAAAATTTTATTCTTTAAATTTAACTTTTAAGCAAGGCATTGATCAACCGGCGGCCAAAGAAATAATTAAATACATTAAAGACAGTAAAGCTAAAGTACAAGCTTCAATTCAGGGAGATAAAATTCGAGTAACTGGAAAAAAGCGTGATGATCTTCAGGATACAATTGCTCTCTTGAAAAAATCCGATATTCAATTGCCTCTACAATATGAAAATTTTCGTGATTAGGCAACTTAGGGTAGTTGCCTAAGTGAGCTATAAATGGCTTAATTCTGAAGTTTTTGGTCGAATGATCTTACCCGAAAATCCTTTAGAATTTTGAAGAATAGAAGTGCGGCTTGTAGGTTGGGTCATTTTGACCCAACACACTGCTTCGCTCTGGTAAGTGGTGATTATGAGTGTTGGGTCAAAATGACCCAACCTACCTCGAAAGATGAAGTTGATTCAGGGATAAAGGAATGGATTCAGTAGTCGGTATGATTAACAATAAATCACGATTGATGAGCGTATGCTTTTGTTTTTAATATTAATTTATATGGTCCTTTAGGTTGTTTCTTCATCCATTGTGAGAAACTTTTACCAGCCACATCTCCGGAATGGATGAAATTATAAAATAACTCAATGAAATCAATTCGTGCTTTGTGGTACTCATCTTTCCAGGGTTGGGTTAACAGGGATTTGGATGGAATAGCGACATTAATTCCCCCCAATTGGGACTGTCTTTCGATAAGATAATCCAGAGAGTAGTTGGATGCGTTTTCGATTATGTCATTCAAAAGCATAAAAGTGGTTGTTCTGCCTTTACCTCCTGCACAATGAAAATGAAGCCATGCATTAGTTGGTAATTTTTTTTTGAAGTGGATAAATTGATCAATCTGAGCTGGGCTTGGCGGATGATAGTCGGGAACTGGAATTCTTAAATAGTGTAAGCCCATTTGTGTAACCAGTTTTTCTTCACTAATTGCTTCGTTAACCGGAATCTTCACTGGTTTTGTTGTTGTTTTAAAATGTAATCGGGGAACACCTTGAGTATACAAAACAATGGATTTATCCTGATTGATTTTACTTACCCATTTATCCTCTAACTCTTTAATTTCAAATCTATTTTTACCCCAATTAATTTCATCTTTCTTATAAAAAATACTAATGGGCAGACCATCGATATAAACATGGGTTTCCTGACGAAGGTCCAGAATGTAAATACGGTAATCCTTACCATAATGGTTAGCCAGCCAGTTAAACTGTGCCAGATTGAGTGGCACACTTCCTGAACTGTTGAGATCAATAGATTTATTGGTGCGCCAGCTGATAGGCATTGTCTGTGCTGATGGATCTTTAATCCAATGATTTTTAATCCAGTGTGCATCAGGAATTAATTTAACCGTTTGAGTTTCATTTTTTAGTATGGCTGCTTCAATTGTAAACCAGGGGAGCATTTGAATAAAAAGACTCATAATCCACCAGCGTTTTTTTTTCATCATGATCCTGAGTTTACCTTGACCCAAATGCAAAATGGGTATCTATAGAATAGTTTAGTATAAACATGAATCAAACCATAAGCTACCGGGTTTAATAAGTGAGCAGGATAAGCGAACAATATAGGTTATATGTTGTGCTATAATTGTACAAGATGTACTGAGAGTCTATATGAAATCATTTGTTGTAATTTTAATGCTGCTAATATTTTCCTTTCCCGTACCCTCGCTTGCACTATTACCCGATACTGATCGCACTTTAGAGAAACAACTCTCTCCTCTGGATAAAGCAGAAAAAGGGGACCCCCAGGCACAACTGCAGTTAGGGATTAATTATGAAAAAGGAGATGGCGTCGAAGTTGATTTCGCTAAAGCGGCTTATTGGTATCAAAAGGCCGCAGAGCAGGGATATCCAGAAGCACAAAATAACCTGGCATTATTATACATAAAGGGACAAGGGGTACCAAAAAACTATGCATTAGCGATGTATTGGTTAAAAAAAGCGGCTGAAAAAGGTGTTGCTATCAGTTTAAATAATATCGGCATTTTATATGAAAACGGCTTTGGAGTTCCCAAAGACCCTAAAGAAGCTTCGTTGTGGTATGAAAAAGCGGCTAAAAAGGGTGGGGTTGATGGCCAGTATAATCTAGCGATCTTATACATGAATGGATTGGGAGTCCCCAAAGACATTTCCAAAGCGATTTACTGGTATACCAAAGCAGCGGATCAGGGAGACCCTGATGCACAAAATAATCTTGGGGTAATTTATGAACGTGGGGATGGTGTTCCTCGTGATTTGAATGCATCCATTGATTGGTATACTCGAGCGGCTGAAAATGGATCGGTACTCGCTCAATTAAATCTAGGTGTTTTATACATGGACGCTGATGAGTCAGTCAGGAATTTTAAAAAAGCCATTTACTGGTTTGAGATGGCCGCAGCACAGGGGAACGTAAAAGCACAAAATAATCTTGGTTATTTATATGATCAGGATGGTGAGGAAAAAAATCTAAAGAAAGCTATCTATTGGTACACTAAAGCTGCGGAACAAGGGTTTGCCCTGGCGCAAAATAATTTGGGAATTTTATATAGTAATGATGATGGAAATACGGATTACAGTCGTGCTTTTTTCTGGTTTATCAAGTCAGCTGAGCAAGGTTTTGCTGATGCACAAAACAGTCTTGGGTTATTGTACATGAAAGGTGAAGGGGTACCGGTAAATTATGAGAAGGCACTCTTTTGGTATCAAAAAGCAGCAGAGCAAAATTCAGCACTGGCACAACACAATCTGGCGGTGATGTACATGAAGGGAATAGGGGTTAAGAAGGATTCCCAATATGCAGTAGCTCTTTATAAAAAAGCAGCGGAACAGGGGCTGCCATTGGCACAAAATAATTTAGGGGTGATGTATATGACTGGGGAAGGGGTTCCTTTAAACATGGAAAAGGCGATATATTGGTACACACAGGCCGCTGATCAGAATTTTTATCTGTCACAAATAAACCTTGGTTTAATTTATATTGAGGGCAAGGGGGTTAATAAAGATTTATCCCTCGCTAAATATTGGATTGGAAAAGCGAAAGAGGGTGGCGCAAAAGAAGCTTATGATATTTGGCTGTCTCATCAGTTATGGAAATATTAATTAGTATCAATTGATAATTAATAATATCATCAAGGTGATAGCCCAAAGAGCAACTCCCAAACAAAATCCTAAAATAAAATGGGACAATCTTTGATAATAGGCCTTAGTCTTTTTATTCATAATGTGGTTCCAGCTTGAACGTGCTTTGAATGGCCCTTTGAATAAACTCTCTGAGTTTTATTATGTGAATGAGTAAATACCCCATAAGCAAAACAAAAAAATCCAAATAAAAATCCTGAGACAATTCCCCAACATAACCAAGATCTTTGATATTTCATAAAATTGGCTCCAAGTGGCCTAGCTAACTTAATAAAAAAAAGCACTTTGCAATTTTCTTGTTTTTATAATTAATTTTAAGCAATTACAAGGGAAATTGAGTTATTCTTGCGTATGAGTGGCTATGATTCTTCATGAAACAATAGCATTCGTTGTCATCACTTTTTGATATACTGAAGTGATTTTTTCACCATTCCATACATAACTAAAGTGGGCACCCTGGTGACATTTGATAATAAGGTTGGGTTTAAATAGAGCAAAATTTTTCCCGTTAATGGTTCTGACTGAATGATACATGGCTCCATCACGTTGTTTTTCCTTAATTAATGCACCCAGTTCCTGGCTCACCCTATAATCTCCCTTTGAATAGACAGGATCAGCCATATTTAATAAAGTAAGGTCAAATAATTCCGCATTAAATTGAGCAATCAAACTTCTCATATCCAGTTCCTGCGCTGGTTCGTCAGTATAGGAAAGAAAAAGTTCTTTATGATATACGGTCTCGGCAATAGCTGTCTCAAGCGTGTCCGCAGCATAATAAATCCCATAGTCTCCATTGGAAAATCGACTGCCATCAGGATTAATATGAGTAAAAGCGGCCATCACGTAGCCGCATCCAGGAACCGCAAATAAACGCTGTTCTTTAGGCACCCGGTTTATTTGGCCAATTTCTTCCTGAATTCTTGGATTAGTTAGCATTTGTACTGCAAATAAAGCCTCAAACTCATCAGTACTGGCAACGTCTTCAAATAAATGGATGGGTGGAAATTGAGAGGGGATCAGGCGATAACATCGTTCCTGGGTAAACGATATAGTATGAAGAGAATCTAATATATTCATCACGCTCTCCCGCCTCGCTCTGCATTTAGCCGGCTGGCAACTGCCCATAAATCCACAACACGTCCCTGAAGCATAATATCCATAGCGGAGCGACCGTTGTAAAATGGTGCTTTATTGGGTTTCCTGACCCATTGATACACTGAATCGGGATTTGAAAACAAAATCCGTAATGCTGCATGAATATTTAGTATGTACGAGATACGCTCAATAAGATCGTGACTAAAAGAAGCTGTTTCAGGTGCGCTTTTATATTTAAACCAGGTAGAACGCTTTATACCCAGTAAGGTTTGTGCTTCTTCAGTAGTGCATTGCCACTTTGCAAAAATAGTTAAAACCGCTTTAAATGCTGTTTGAATCTGTTCATTTGTTAGTGCTTTGTTGGGTAATGGAATCATCGCGGCCTCACATCATACGTTTAATCTAAATATAGACCAATAGTTTAAAAAAGTCTATATTTGGACTTAATTAAAGTGAGTGTGCTTTTTGTTGGCCATTTATTTATGAATTAATTCTCAGTCATGAATTTAATTTCATCAATTTTGGCCGAAATACGTGCAAGCAAATAAGGATCATTTTTAGCAAGGCTTCGCGCGACCTTAAGCTGCGCTACTGAAGCCCTGGCCTGGCCTTCGAGTAACAAACAATTAGATTGAGTGAAATAAGCATAACTTTTTTGGTTGGCTGCAGCCTGGGCACGAGCAAGTTCCCGGCAAAGGGGCAAGTCCTGACGATACAGGCGACTTCCTTTTAATAATACGCTGGTTGCCTTATCAGGCTGATTAGCGGCAAGTAATCCTTGAGCATGAGCCATGAGCGCTGCATAATTATCGGGATAATTATTTTGTAATTCATTTAATCGCGCTACTGCTTCTTTAAACTTGCCCAGACCCGTTTCTGCCTGCGCCATCGCAATCTGAAAAAAAAGATTATTTTTATCTTGCTCCAATAAAGACGACAGACGGTCCGCAGCATTTTGAAATTTATTGGTATGAAGTAAGGTTAAAACATGACCATATTCACAGGCAACTGCTTTATTTTTTTTAATACAATGTCGTTCATAATAATCAAGTAATTGCTTGCTTTCAGGGCTTACTGCCACTCGGATTATCTCTTTGAACAGGAGATAATCCAGTGAGTCCTGGTATTTCTGGGCAGGTAAGCGAGCAGTGCGGTTTTCTGCTTCTGCGATTCGGTCGGCATCAAGGGGATGCGTCCGGAGAATGGCTGGGATATTTGCTGTATAATAATAGCGTCCGTTTTCTTGCATCTTTTGGAAGAAAGCAGCCATACCTTTAGGATTAAAACCCGCTTTAATAAGCATATCGATACCAATTCTGTCCGCTTCTTTTTCTTTTGAACGAGTAAAATTGATATTATCCTGGGAGAAACCCGAAAGCGAAGCCATCATTGCTCCCATTCCTACCGTAGGATTCAACACACCCAATGCTGCTGATGCAAGTAATGAGGCAAGCATCGGTACCCGCATTTGTTTTTGATGCTCAATCATGCTGTACAGATGATGGAGGCGAACGTGAGCTATCTCGTGTGCCATTACTGCGGCCAGTTCGCTTTCATTACTACTGGTCAGGATCAGTTGAGAGTTAATACCAATGTATCCGCCGGGTCCGGCAAAAGCATTAATTTCTTTTGACTTAACCAGAAAAAAAGAGGGCGCTTTGATTCGACCAAAATGAGCGAGTTTGCTTCCCAGATGATTGATATACTGATTGGCGAGGGGATTGCGCTCTACGCTATCTGATTGATTAATAAGCTGAATGAATTCTTTTTCTAATTGCTCTAGCTCATTGGTTGAATAAGGAGATAGTCCTGTGGCTCCGCCGTATGAAGTCCAGAACATCAGGAATGAGGCTAATACCGGTATAACCACTCGGGCAAAAGAAGTCATAAATCTAAATTTTAAGTTCAATTTAATCATTAGGCTACTCAAAAATTGAATAATTTGTTATCATTCGTACACTTTTTCCAGGTGATCACTAAATGCACGAAAAGTTTCTGCTCGCAGCACTTGAACAGGCCAGGCTGGGTCGGGGTCTTTGTGCGCCCAATCCCAGTGTCGGCGCGGTTGCTGTGCAAAATGGAGTGATTATAGCACAAGCTTGGCATCGTGGTGCAGGAACTCCGCATGCAGAACAACTATTGTTAGCACAAATCCCCCCTGGAACGCCAGACATTACGCTTTATATTACATTGGAGCCTTGTAATCATTGGGGAAAAACGCCTCCTTGTGTTGATGCTATTATCAGCCATGGGATTAAAGAAGTTTTTTTTGCATTTAAAGATCCAAATCCTATTGTTGCACAAAATGACTCGTCAGGTATATTGCACCAGCAAGGAATTAAGGTCACTCATTTGTCATTACCTGTTATTGATGAATTTTATAAAAGTTATGCTTATTGGACAGTAACCAGAAAACCGTGGATCACAGTAAAAATAGCGCACACTTTGGATGGTAAAATAGGTCAATCAGAGGGAGAGCGACTTGTTTTGTCCAATTCCTTATGTGCTCAGTTTACTCACCAAATGCGGGCAGCAAGTGACGTCATTCTAACTACCGCAAGGACGGTCGAACTGGATAATCCGAAATTAAATGTGAGACTAGACGGACAAGAACAGGCACGAGTCGTTGCTGTTATCGACAGTAATTTGAGTTTGAATAAGGATGCTTTGATGTTTTCCAAGGCATCTCATTGTCATATTTTTTACAATGATGAATTGACACATGCGAAAAATAAATTTTCATCGGAGTCCAACATTTCGTATCATGCGATTCCTGAAAAAAATGGTTTTTTGGATTTAAATCAAGTGATCAATCATTTGGGTAAGTCTGGTTATCACGATGTATGGGTTGAGGCAGGTGGAACATTATTTGGCTCACTGCATGTGGAAGGCCTTGTGAATAGAACATATTTATACCTTGTGCCTGCAATTTTAGGACAGAGAGGGGTTAACGCTTATTCATCCGCTGGATTATTTTCCAGAGCACATACTCTGTCCTGGCAGGCAATGGGTGATAACATGATAGCTTGCCTGGATTGGCTGGAGGACTAATGTTTACAGGATTAATAGAACAACAAGGTGAGGTCTTGGCGAATATTAGCAATCAATCGGCTAATCGGTTGATCATATCATCCAGCTTTGACCAATTAGATACCGGAGAAAGTATTGCGGTAAATGGCGTGTGTTTAACTCTTTTACCGATGCAAATCCCGGGACAATTGCATTTTGATATATCTCCTGAGACATTGCGGTTGACCACCCTGGCAGATGCAACGACAAAGATTTTGGTGAATCTTGAACGAGCTATGTTCGGCGCTGCCCGTTTTGGTGGTCATTATGTGAGTGGTCATGTGGATACAATAGCTCATGTAAGCGCTATTCAAAAAATTGATGAATGTATGGAAGTTGAATTATCCGGTTTTAATGCCCGGGAAATGCTGTATTTGATCCCTAAGGGCAGTATAACAGTGGACGGTGTAAGTCTCACCATCAATCAGGTCATTAATCAGACTGTTACATTAATGCTGATTCCGCATACACTCCAGCGAACCACATTCAAATGGTTACATGTTGGACAGAAGGTGAATATAGAATTTGATTATCTTACCCGTATTGTTGCTCATCAGCTGCAAATCGCCGGGAAGTTGAACTGTGAGGTAAAGCCATGAGACATTCGTTAGCAACTATTGAAGAGGCACTGGACATTTTAAAAGCCGGTAAAATGATTATTCTAATGGATGATGAAGATCGCGAAAATGAAGGTGATTTGGTCATGGCTGCTGAGCACGTAACTCCAGAGGCTATAAACTTCATGTCACGATTTGGTTGTGGATTAATTTGTTTGCCTATGGCTGATGAGCTCATTGATAAACTTCAATTACCGATGATGGCACAGAATAATAAATCTCCTTATGGTACGGCCTTTACTGTATCCATTGAGGCTGCAAGTGGTGTATCTACAGGAATCTCTGCAAAAGACAGAGCGCATACGATAAAAGTTGCAATTAATCCAGAAAGCTCATCGCTCGATATTATCTCTCCTGGGCATGTCTTCCCTTTGCGAGCTCGAAAAAAAGGAGTATTGGAGCGTGCAGGGCAAACTGAAGGCAGTGTGGACCTGGCTCGACTCGCCGGGTTAAATCCTGCAGCCGTCATTTGCGAGATTATCAATGAAGACGGAACGATGAGCCGACGTGATGAGCTTAGCCAATTCGCGAATCAGCATCAAATCCCGATGGTGACTATTAAAGACTTAATTGAATACCGGATTCGTCATGAGAAACTGGTAGAGCCGGTGGTGACGACCGATATTCCGTTAAAAGATCATGGCACGTTTAGCATGACTGTTTATAAGAATGAATTGGATTCGGCTGAACACTTTGTTTTAGCTAAGGCCCCATTATTCGCAAATCAAATTCCATTGGTACGCATTCATTCAGAGTGTATTACAGGCGATGTGTTCGGCTCCTGCAAATGTGATTGTGGCCAGCAATTAGAATTATCCCTTTCCCATATTGCGGCTGAGGGTGGTATATTAATCTATTTGCGTCAAGAGGGTCGTGGTATCGGTCTGGTTAATAAACTAAAGGCTTATGCGCTTCAGGAACAGGGTTTAGATACCGTAGAGGCTAATCTGAAGCTAGGTTTACCGGCTGACGATCGAAATTATGCGGTGGCTTATCAAATCCTCAAACAATTGGGGGTGGAGTCAGTTAGATTATTAACGAATAATCCGCTTAAAGTTGCTGCAGTAGTACACTTTGGTATTAAAGTCAGTGAACGAATACCTCTTGAAGTCATACCCACAAATGAAAATCGTGGTTACTTAAAAACTAAAAAAGAAAAGCTCGGGCATTTTTTAGCTATTGATTAGGATGAACATGAAAGAAATTAAAGCAAATTTTAGTAATTCAAATACGACTTTCCCAATTGCGCTGGTGGTGAGTACGTTTAATCAACCAATTACTAAAGCTCTCAAGGATGGAACATTGCAAAGACTTGCAGAGCTCGGGTTTAAATCTGAAGATATTACCCTTATCGAAGTCCCGGGGGCTGTTGAAATTCCTCTAGTGGCAAAATGGGTAGCTAAAAAAAAACAGGCAGATGTAATCATAGCGTTGGGTGCAGTGGTACGCGGTGAAACAACGCATTATGATTACGTGTGTGATCAGGTGAGCCAGGGCTGTCAACGAGTGATGTTAGACCATGACCTTCCCGTAATATTTGGAATATTGACCACCGAAAATGAGGATCAGGCTTGGGACAGATTAGGAGGTAATCACGGTCACAAAGGTCGGGATGCAGCGGACTGTGCGGTATTAATGTATTCAATAAAACAGCAAATAGAACTGCGGTAAATTTATAGCGCTTCATTCATTTTAAAATTAATTTCACAAATTTTGTGTTATTTATATTCGCATTTTGGTAGAATTAAATCCCGTTTACATGCAAATTTAATTTATCACCAATTTGGTGGATACGGCATCTGGAACGGGATTAATAATGACAAATTATATTTTTATTACTGGCGGTGTAGTCTCTTCTTTAGGGAAGGGAATCGCAGCAGCCTCTCTGGCTTCCATTCTTGAAGCGCGTGGCTTAAGTGTCACTCTTATTAAACTTGATCCTTATATAAACGTCGACCCGGGAACCATGAGTCCCTTTCAACATGGCGAAGTTTTTGTAACACATGATGGTGCAGAAACCGATTTGGATTTAGGTCATTATGAACGTTTTGTTAATACCACCATGACGAAACGCAATAATTTTACCTCCGGTAAAATTTACGAAAACGTAATCAAGAAAGAGCGAAGAGGCGATTATTTGGGTGGAACCGTACAAGTTATCCCCCACATCACCAACGAAATTAAACGCTGCATCAGGCTTGGAGCAGAGGGTTTCGACGTTGCGATGGTTGAGATTGGTGGCACAGTAGGAGATATTGAATCTCTGCCCTTTCTTGAAGCAATTCGACAAATGCGTATTGAACTGGGTGCGCAAAGAGCATTATTTATTCATTTGACTTTGGTACCTTACATCGCGACTTCCGGGGAAACTAAAACGAAACCAACCCAGCATTCCGTTAAAGAACTTCGCTCTATTGGTATTCAGCCAGATGTATTAATCTGTCGTTCTGAACAACCGTTATCCATGGCTGATCGCGCTAAAATTGCTTTGTTCACTAATGTGGAAAAAGAGGGTGTTATTTCGCTTGAGGATGCTAAAAGCATTTATCAAATACCGATGATGTTACATGCACAAGGCTTGGATGAAATTGTTGTTAAAAAAATGGGTTTGGACGTGAAGCAGGCTGATTTACAAGAGTGGCAGCGGGTAATAGACATGCAAGCTCATCAGACTATGAAGGTTAAAGTCGCTATTGTTGGTAAATATATTGAATTGAATGACGCCTATAAATCCATTAATGAGGCATTGTTACATGCTGGAATTCATACTCAAACCAAGGTTGATATCGTGTACCTTGACGCGGAATTAATAGAAAAGCATGGTGCTTCTTTGTTAGATGCAGTCGATGCTATCCTTGTTCCTGGGGGATTTGGAGAGCGCGGAGTAGAGGGTAAGATCTGTGCTATTCAATATGCTCGTGAGAATAAGGTTCCGTTTTTAGGTATCTGTTTGGGTATGCAAACGGCGGTGATTGAATTTGCACGTCATGTTCTTGGCTGGTCTGATGCGAACTCTACTGAGTTTAACAAAACAACCGCATATCCGGTTTTGGGTTTAATCAGTGAATGGATGGATTCAGACGGCAGCAAACAAACACGAGATGAACATACTGACCTGGGTGGTACAATGCGTTTGGGGGCACAAATGTGCCAACTGGAAGAGGGTACTCTGGCGCGAAGCGTTTATGGTAAACCTCAGATTGTGGAACGCCATCGCCACCGTTATGAAGTCAATAACAAATTTGTAGAAGAATTGGTCAGTCATGGTTTAATTATATCCGGACGTTCTGCGGATAATTCATTGGTAGAGATGATTGAGCTGGCTGATCACCCCTGGTTCCTGGCCAGCCAATTTCACCCTGAATTTACTTCAAACCCGCGTGAAAGTCATCCGCTGTTTATACAATTTGTGCTCGCTGCGCGTGAAAATCATTTAAAAAAGGATAAAGCATGAAATTATGTGGATTTGAAGTAGGGCTTGATAAGCCATTATTTTTAATAGCAGGCCCCTGTGTCATTGAAAGTGAAGCGCTTGCTTTGGAAACTGCAGGCTATTTAAAAGAAATGTGCAGCTCACTGAATATTCCCTTTATTTATAAATCTTCATTTGATAAAGCAAACCGATCATCGATTTCGAGTTATAGAGGTCCCGGGTTTGAGAAAGGCTTGATGATACTTGAAAAAGTAAAGGCTCAAATTGGTGTTCCTGTATTAACCGATGTGCACGAAGACACTCCTTTATTGGAGGTGTCCAGTGTTGTAGATGTATTGCAAACCCCCGCATTTTTATGTCGTCAGACTAATTTTATTCAACGAGTTGCAGCAACTAACAAACCGGTCAATATAAAAAAAGGTCAGTTTCTTGCTCCGTGGGAAATGAAACATGTTATTGCTAAAGCAAAAGCCGAGGGTAATGAACAAATTATGGCTTGCGAGCGTGGAGTGAGCTTTGGTTATAACAATCTGGTATCTGATATGCGTTCCTTAGCGATCATGCGAGAAACGGGTTGCCCTATAGTTTACGACGCGACACACTCTGTTCAACTTCCTGGTGGCAATAATGGAGTATCAGGTGGGCAAAGAGAGTTTATTCCCGTGTTGGCACGAGCAGCCGTTGCAGCCGGTATTTCCGGTATATTTATGGAAACCCATCCCGATCCTGATAAAGCATTGAGCGATGGCCCCAATAGTTGGCCCTTGGCAAAAATGAAACAGTTATTAGAGTCATTAAAAGCGATTGATACCGTTTATAAAAACTCGGGTGAGATTGACTTGGATTAACAGAACCAAAACATTGTTTTACCACCCCTAATTATAAAATCAACATTTCCCGATTAAAGTACGAACTTTGCCGTAGGTTGGGTCATTTTGACCCAACAAGGTATCTCGCTGAGTGGGGTAAACATCGAGTGTTGGGTCAATGACCCAATCTACTTGGGTATTGGTATTACAGAAAGATTTAATAATACATGAGATTCATACAAAGGGGAGCCTATGGCTTTCGTAACTTTTTAAAGTTATTGAAACTCGAGTAGGGTCTGTGTTGTTAAATAGTGAACATCGCCATAATTGGCGAAAGAGAGAATATCTTGTCTAATTTGGCGGAGAGGCAGGGATTCGAACCCTGGGAAGGTTGCCCTTCAACGGTTTTCAAGACCGCCGCATTCGACCGCTCTGCCACCTCTCCGACAGGTCAGAATACTATCTTAACCCTTTAAATTTTGCAAATAATTTTTTGAATTATTTGCAGCACTTTATGTAATACTCCTGTTCTTACAAAATTATTGTCATTAATTCTTAAGAGTGTTCGCAAATTAGGTAGTCCTAGGTATAATGGCGAAAATTTTCCTGTTGTTGTTGCTTGATGCGACAAATAAAATTATAGGTGTTGTTTATGAAACGAATTCAGATAGTGCTCCTGGCAGGTCTTATTATGACCTTATCCTCCTGTGCAAAGTGGGGCAAGGATAACGAAGATAATAATCCCTATAAAGGAATGAGTGCGACCCAGCTTTACGACGCGTCTCAAGCCTCGCTGCGTAAAGAACAATACGCTACAGCGGCAAAGCAACTTGAAGCAATGGAATCCATGTATCCCTTTAGTGACTATACCGAAAAATCCCAAATGGATTTGATTTACGCCTATTATCAAGATGAAGATTATCCTTCTGCTGCAGCTACTGCGGAACGATTTATCCACTTATATCCTAGAGCCAGGAATGTAGATTACGCCTATTACATGCGAGGTTTGGCTAATTTCCAGCAAACGCGGGGTGTATTCGCCAAGGTGCTGCCTTTGGATGAATCATGGCGTGATCCTGGAACTCAAACACAAGCGTTTTTAGATTTTGCTACACTCATTCAAAAATTCCCAAACAGTAAATACAATGCGAATGCCTTACAACGTATGACTTATTTGCGAAACATGTTTGCACAGCATGAGTTAAATGTATCTCAGTTTTATTTTAAACGTAAAATGTATGTAGCCGCTGTTGAAAGAGCAGGGTATCTGGTTAAAAATTATCCGCAAGCTCCAAGTGCTCAAAAAGCATTGGTAATCATGTATCAGGGAAATAAAAAGTTAGGTTTAAACCAGGCTGCAGATGATGCAATGAGAGTGTACCAGGCAACTTATCATACCAGTAACATGCCTAAAATCACGTATTAATAAATATACCACAGTGAGGGTTTTTAAATCCTCACTGTACTTCATCAATCAGATCATCAAAGAAATATTTATCAATTTGTGGTTGAGGTTACTATATTTCGTGGCGTGTAATAACCATTGATGACATCATTTAAAATAATTATGCCCGTTAAATAAAGTGCTTTTTGCAGCTGTTTGTTTTCATAATGCAATGGAGTAATACTTAGGAATAAGGAAGCCTCTATAAGATAAATAAATTCCATAGAGACATCTTTTTCAATTAATGAGTTTATGTAGAAATAATATAATTGATCTAACAGCTCAGGGTGTGACGTTTTTAAATTAAATTGTGATGGATTCAATTCTTCTAATTCATAAAATCCATTTACTAAATAGTCATACCGACCATGAAGGCAGTGGAGTAACTTGGCATAATCGTAATTACTATCTCCATAAATGCCTATATCACCGAAAGAACCTCGGGGATCAATGAGTTTGATTATATTATCCTGATTTGAATATAAAATATTACTGAGGCAAAAATCTCCATGCACCGCACTGATGTGGGTGTGTTTTTTGGATAGTTGGGTCATCAAATTTATAAATTCGTTTTTGAGAGAGGCAAAATTTTTATAAGGAATACCGTTTATTGTGAGTACCGGTTCTATAAATAATGACGGCGCATCATTTTCAAAAAGTTCCACCCGATCCAACGTTTTTTGGATATAAAACTGTTCCATGTTTGTTTTATCAATGTAGTTCGTAGGTTGGACAGAATGAATTTTTTCAAGAATATCCATTAAAGTGGAAATTATAATTTTACCTTTTTCCAGGGGCAAACAGTTGGTTAATAAGGTGTCTGCAAGATTTTTAAAGGGAAAATACTCTATTTGATAGGCTGAATAATCTTTTGAGTAATCGACAAGAGTTGGGAATAAATCGGAAAGTGATTCGGGAATATTCAGGTAATAATTTACCTCATCCTTAAGCTTCTCGATGTTGCGCGAGGATTTAGTAAAGATCCCATGTCGATGGTCAATTGATATGTAATTGAAGGCCCGGCTTTGCATAATAGTCCCTTATTTTGGCAGAGAAATTAGAGTTTTTTCAGGTCTTATTAATGAACCATAATCGATTGTGTACTACGGAATTATGTTAGAAACTACTCCATTTCGGTTCTAACCAAAGATTCATTAGCCCTAAGAGACAAAAAGATATGATCTAATTGCCATCATATTTTAGTATGGACTATTGCCAGCTTAAAATCAAAATCCAAAAGGATTATTAAAGGAATTTTTGGTAAGTGAAATATAGATAAACTATTATTTCACTTGCAAAATTAGTGATGAGTTTGAGGAATTTGGTCTAGTTGAGTCCTAACCAGTTTGGTCAGTTCATCGAGCATTTGTTGGCAAAATTCGTAATTATCTGGAAATTGCTTGTGAATTACATTAGTAAGGAATGCGGACAAGCCCTGATTAACCACTTTGCGATTACGTAATTGAGGGGGTAATCCTTCAACAGATTGTTTTAATGCAGTAAGTAAATTTTGACCAATAAAATTCATTGCTTTTGAGTAATCCTCAGCAGTTACGTCATTGTCTTTTTGATTGTTATCTGTATTCATAAATTAAATCTCACGGATTATGGAATGACGATGAATTATAAAGTTTATCACTTGCCACTTCAATGAAAATCACAGTGACATTACCAGAGTTTTGCTAATCGCATTTTGGATTAAAGTTTGCTAGAGTCAATAAACCTTGCTTAAAAAAAAATGCTAATAATATGCATCAATCATCTTATCAAACATGTGCTGTAAGACCTCAGATTGAGTTATCGGAATGGGATATTTTATCCAGTTTACCTACAGCACTGGTAATTCTTAACTCTCAAGGACGTGTAGTATGGTTAAATCCCTCAGCAGAAGCCATGTTAGGTTATGGGTTGATTGGTGCGCTCTGGCTTGATGTGATTCAGCGAGCATTCGTTCCACAAGCCGATGATGGGCATGAAGTTTCTCTTGCAGATGGTCGACGGGTCCATGTTGCGATTTCCACCCTGGACAGTTTACCAGGGATATTACTGACCCTGTCTGATTTGACTGCTACGCGTGATTATGAAAAAGCGCGTGAAAATGAAAAGCGTCTGGTGTCGATTGGTACCATGACCGCTCAGTTGGCTCATCAAATAAGGACTCCCTTATCATCTGCTATTCTTTACACGGAACATTTAAATAATGTGCCTAACCTTGATTCAAAAATATTACACTGGATTCATCGCTTACAGGAATGTCATGCGAGCATTGAACAACAAATTCAGGATTTATTGTTATTTGCCAGGGGTACCTCTATTCAACCCAAATTGATTGATATGAATCAATGGTGCAGCCAATTAATTCAACGTGCTCAGCCATATGCCGAATCTTTTGCCGCATTATTCAAGGTTAATAATCAATTGATTACACCTCAATCTTCAATTCATGGGGAATCCTTGATAGGGGCAGTTTTGAACCTGGTAATTAATGCGTTACAATCAGAAGCAACTGAAATATATTTAACTCTTGCATCTATGGATGATTCAGGTATACAAATATCAGTAGAGGATAATGGGCGTGGAATGCCTGAAGAAGTTAAAAACCAGGCATTTTCACCATTCTATACGACCAAAGCACAAGGTACAGGGCTTGGATTGGCGGTAGTTTTCGCTGTAGTGAAAGCTCATGGTGGGAAAGTACGTCTGGATTCTATTGAGGGTGTTGGAACTCAGGTAAACCTATATATTCCTGGTGACAATAGGACCTTATGATTAATAAATTAAGATAAAGGATTTTTATGAGCCATGTTTTAATTGTCGAAGATGATCCCGTATTAAGAGAAGCTTTAGCGGAAACGATGACCATAGCCGGACATTCTTATATTACTGCAAAAGATGGTAAAGAGGCTCTGGTTTTACTGGAAATTCATAATCCCTCTGTAGTGCTTACAGATATCAGAATGGACAGACTCGATGGCAATCAATTGCTAACTGAAATCCAAAAGAAACGCCCAGGCTTACCAGTAATTTTGATGACAGCATTCGGTTCGGTGGAGGATGCAGTACTTGCTATACGTCATGGTGCCGTTGATTATCTGCAGAAACCATTTAGTGCGCAGGTTTTGACTGATAAAATAAATCAGTACATTAAAGTCGATATTACAGAAAGTCTAGATCCTATCGCGCAAGATCCTAAAAGTCAGGCCCTGTTAACAATGGCATTAAAAGTAGCTCAATCAGATGTGGGAGTGATGATTAGTGGTGAAAGTGGTACCGGTAAAGAAGTGTTGGCCCATTTTATTCATGATCACTCACCGCGTAAAAAACAGCCATTCATTGCAATAAACTGCGCAGCAATCCCTGAGCAAATGCTGGAAGCGACTTTATTTGGCTACGAGAAGGGTTCTTTCACCGGTGCTTATAAGTCTACTGCGGGGAAATTTGAACAGGCTCAGGGTGGGACTTTGTTGTTAGATGAAGTAAGCGAGATGTCCTTAAGCTTACAGGCAAAATTGCTTCGTGTGCTACAGGAAAAAGAAGTAGAGCGCCTTGGGGCCAATAAAATAATCAATTTGGACGTTCGCATACTTGCGACTACTAACAGACAATTAAAAGATGAGGTACAGGCGGGACGGTTTAGAGAGGATTTATTCTACAGGCTTAATATTTTCCCTTTGCAGTGGCACCCTTTGCGAGAGCGAAAAAATGATATTATTCCTTTGGCCAATTATTTAATCCGAAAACACTGCCAGAATAAGCAGCCCGTTATTCCCACCATCAGTACAGCGGCACAAAAATTAATGCTTTCCTATTCCTGGCCAGGAAATGCTCGTGAACTGGATAACGTGATTCAGCGAGCATTAGTTCTGCAAGTGCAGGGTATTATTGAAGAAGAACATTTGCAGTTATCACTAACCACCCTTAAAAATACCGAGGTTAATAGCACAGCGAGTAATAAAAATTTGCAAATACATGAGTTCGAACTTATTGAGAAAACGCTTCAGGAGCACGATGGAAATAGACAACAGGTTGCTGCTTTATTAGGAGTAAGTGAAAGAACTTTACGATATAAACTGGCAAAAATGCGAGAAGAAGGATATGTTGTATAAGTTGATGTAATTATTCACTAAAATGATTTAGTGTAGAAATTTAATTACAGGGATAGGGGAGCTAAGGGATGAGCGATATTAATACAGCCAATCTAATCAATCAGATTCGTACTATGACCCACCAGATAGAAGGTGGTGTATCTAGTCCTGATGTGGGTCATACGTCATTCAATAATGTATTGCAAAACGCATTGAATCAGGTAAATGATTTAAATCAATCTGCAGATACCTTAAAAACTCATTTTGAATTAGGGGATCCCAGCGTAAGTCTTGCCGATGTGATGATTGCTGGACAGAAGTCAAATCTGGGATTTGAGGCCACGTTACGAGTACGGAATAAATTAGTGCAAGCATACCAGGACGTGATGAATATGCCCGTTTAATTGCATTGTTTTAAAAAGATTGTTTGGATATTTCACAGGAGTGAATCATGGCATTGGCTGATAATGCTTCTACAGCTGCAGCGCGATTTGCAAGTTTATCTATACCACGCCAAATTGGATTATTATTTGGATTGGCAGCAAGTGTGGCTATTGGACTTGCAGTGGTTTTATGGTCTCGAGATCCCAGTTATGTACCTCTATACAGCCAGATGAATGCACGGGATTCTTCTGAAGTGGTATCTGTATTGGAGCGGCATGGAATTGAATTTAAAATAGATCAAAGTCATGGGACTTTAATGGTTCCTGCAGATGAATTGCAAAGTGCTCGATTTAAACTGGCTGCTGAGGGATTACCTCGCGATTCTGGTGGGGAGGAAGCTTTTGCAGGGAGTAATGCATTTAACACCAGTCAGTTTATGGAAAATGCCCGGTATAAAAAAGGTTTGGAAGCTGAGCTTGCTAGAACAATTAGTAAATTTAAAGACATTAAAGCAGCAAGAGTTCATTTAGCCATACCCAGGGAATCAGCGTTTGTCAGAGATGCTCATGAGCCCAGTGCTTCAGTATTTATCGATGTGTACTCAGGATTAGAGCTAAAAAAGCATACTATTGCCGCTATTGTTAATTTAGTAGCTTCAAGTATTCCCAGTTTGACTGCCAGTCGAGTGACGGTAGTTGATCAGGATGGCCAGTTATTAAATGAAGGAGCAGGGCAGACTTTATTTACAGACACAGAACGTTTTCTGGATTATCGTCAAACACTGGAACAACAATACGCGCATAAAATTCAGGATATTTTGACTCCTATATTGGGTTATGGTCGTGTCAGAGCAAAAGTATCAGCGGATATTGATTTTACCAGTTATGAACAAACTCAGGAATTATTTAATCCTGAGCTTCCTTCCTTGCGTAGTGAGCAAAAAATGGAAGAAAAAAGAGACACCATTGAAGAAGCAAGCGGCGTGGCAGGCTCCTTGTCTAATACTCCACAACCCAACGGTGCATTGGGCCCCAAAAATCAACAGGCTCAAAATACACCACCTCAAAATGCAACCAATCAAAGTGAAGCAAAAGATATAAGAACTCAAAGTACCAGAAATTTTGAACTGGATAAAACGGTGAGTCACACCAAAAATCAGCCGGGAACTATTAAACATCTTTCGGTAGCCGTGTTGGTGGATAATCGTATGGTAATGAATCCAAAAACTAAAAAATTGGAGAAAAAAGCGCTAACAAGCAAAGAAATTGATGAAATTAAATTACTGGTAGCCGATGCAATTGGTTTGAACACCAAACGGGGTGATAGTCTAAATGTAATCAATAGTGATTTTGTAAAGCCTGATCCTATAGAAGCGCTTCCCGCTGAAAGTTTTTGGCAAAAAGACAGTTTTTGGTCAATTATAAAACAAACTGGGGGAGCGCTATTTATTTTAGCCATGATTTTTGGGGTGTTAAGGCCCATGCTTAAAACCTTAGCGAGTAATAAAGATACCAGTACGGATGAAGAAACTCCAACAGCGGGTGAGTTAACTTATGATGGGAAAACTGCTCTAAGAGATGCAACCGATTATGAGTCGCAACTTAGTCTGTTAAGGCAAGTGGTAGATAAGGAACCTAAAAGGGTCGCGCAAGTAGTAAAAACATGGGTTGATCGAGGGTAATCATGGATGGAATAGAGCGCGCAGCAATTTTGTTGTTAAGTATGGGTGAAAAAAATGCCTCAGAGGTATTGCGTCATTTAGAGCCCAGGCAAGTGCAAAAAGTAGGGATGGCCATGTCCACAATGAGTACCGTAAGCAAGGCCAAAATGCAGAATGTCATGATTGATTTCATCAGTGCCATTGAAGATCAAACCAGTTTGACTGTTGATACCGAGCATTATTTGCGAACCATTCTTATCGAAGCTCTGGGAGAAGAAAAAGCGATACCTTTCATTGACCGAATTTTAGTCTCGGACAAAGACAGTGGTCTAAATCGCCTTAAGTGGTTAGATGGCCGACTGATTGCCGACGTGATACGAAATGAGCATCCTCAGATAATAGCTACGATTTTGATTCATCTTGATAGCGAGCAATCCGCTGAAGTAGTGAGTTATTTTAGCGCTGAAAAACGGGCTGAGGTGTTATTAAGAA
>JAUXYG010000142.1 GCA_030694525.1 Legionella sp.
TTGATCGTCCATCTGATACTTTTCTAGATTTTAGCTTAACTTTTTATAGTAACGAATATTCTAAATTTTTTATGTGTCCGCAGCTACTTTTATATGCATTCCTCATTCAAGGTCAAAAGCTACCTAAATATTCTATAAACAAGTTCTGAGTATCGGATTATAGATCGCTAAATATAGTATTTCTATTTCGCATCTTTCGTAATCATTCAAATCAGCTATCATACATGTTGGGTAATATTTGAGTCATTTTTATAAATATTATTTGAAATCAATGAGTTGCAATCAGGTTCGATTCCGGCCCTGGCACAATTACATATTTTGTAATTGTTCGCAAGAGTTCAAATTGGTACGTAACTGATTGATAAATAATTGCTCTTCCCCCAATCCGTGGTCCCTTTCACTCAGCCGCCCAGCACATGAATCCTTAATCTATAATTTTCAAAATCTCTAAATCCATAAGCTCGTTGCTGAAATTTATGTGCATAAAGCTTCTGAATATAGTCATTTGCAAAAATCTCAATAAAGTTTTTAATAAATTACTCCCTCAGATAAGTAAATACTTTGAGCAAAGTTATATACAGTGAAAAAGTAATTGTCTTATCCCCTGACTTTAAAAAGTATTAAACTAATATTCAGCACGGCAAGGAAAAGAATTACAGAAAAAGTCAGAATCATTCCGCGCACACGAAATTTGAAATGTGTTTTATTATAAATAAAAGCATAAGCATGAAGAGCTCTTCCCAGAATGAAAAATAAAGCTAAGATGAATAGAATGACCCAATGGGCTTGATTAGCTTCCGCACAAAGCATCAATATTAATGTAATTGGAGTATATTCAATAAAATTTCCATGAGCTCTAATTACCCGCTCCAAATCTTTATGTCCGTTATCTCCAAGTGATACTTTATACTCGCGCCGAAGCTTTATTATTTTTATAGAAACAATTATTAATATTATAGATAATAAAGACGTTGTAACTGTGGTAATTGGGTACATTTTTTTCTCTCAGTTTATGATCGTTTTATTTAAATTAAAAATTGAGTGGTACAATCTATAGTAATTAAATAATTAGTTCCTCATAATTTAATTTTAAAATAAGTATTTGAATAAAATAAGCAAATTTCTCATTTATTAGATAACATAATGGCTAAAAAATATCGCTTAATATCTATAATCTCTGTTAAGTTGATATTAATTATTAAAATATTGAAATTTTACTAAAGTTCAGAGCTATTATGGCCACTATTTTATCAAGGTATTAAGAAAATTTTACATCTTCGTGTTCAATTAGGTGTGGTAAATGCAAGGTGCTTTGGGAATGGTAAGATTGCTTAAATGGTACCCTCTGGCCCTACTTAGCTTTCACACTTCAGATCTTAATTTTTATATACCTGCTGATTATTGATCTGGAACTTTATCGCAACAAGATTATTCCATCTTGGTTTTTTAAATTACGACTTAATGCCACACTTATTGTTGTTTTGCTACTGGTTACTATACCAATAATTGGTATATCCTTGTTTTTTGTATGAAAGCCTCCAGAAATGGGGGACTAAATGACTGGCGTAAAATTATGAGTGTAATAAAAAATAGATTAAAAGATAGAGACACCCCTTGTTTGTTAATTGATCTGGATAAATTACAGGAAAATATAGGGTCCATGCAGGAGTATGCAGCGCAGGCAAAGGTTAATGTTCGACCGCATTGCAAAACTCATAAATGCTCACGAATAGCCCAGCTACAAATTGACGCTGGGGCTATTGGTATTTCAGCAGCCAAACTTTCGGAAGCAGAAGTGCTGATTGAAAAAGGCATACGAAATATTCTGATTACTTCGCCAATTGTCTCCGGGATCAAATTAAAAAGACTTGCTAAATGTCTGGAAAAAGCACCAGAGCTATTGCTAGTTTTGGATAATTTTAAAAATGCGGACGCATTGAATCAGCTCGGCCAGGAATTAAACCAACATATAGGGGTTTTAGTGGATTTGGATCCCGGTCTTGGGAGAACAGGTATAAATCCTGCTGCAGCGCTAGAGTTTGCTCAGTTACTTAAAACAAAAACATGGCTTAACGTTCAAGGGATTCAATGCTATGCGGGTAATTTACAACATATAACTAATTATAATGAACGCAAAATCACTTCATTAAAAACTATGGAGATGGCTTCGGATATTTTTAGAATCTTAAAACCTCTTTTTCCTGAATTTCATATTCTAACTGGCTCAGGTACAGGAACCTTTGATATTGATCCAGAAGCGTCAGAAATTACGGAAATTCAACCGGGGTCATATACAGTAATGGATGTTCAATATGAACGTATCGGATCTAAAGAAAATCCGAATCAATTTGATCGTTTTAAAAATGCAATGACTCTGATGACAACCGTTATCAGTTCCAATAGGGCAGAACATGTGACGGTTGATGCCGGTACAAAAGCTGTCTATTTTGACCCAAAGGTCAGACCGAGGATTATTAGTCATCCTCATTTATCTTATGATTGGGGTGGATTTGGTGATGAACAGGGTAAGATTACAGGCAATCCTCTGCCAGGTATTGAAGAATTAATTGAGATGGTGGTCCCGCATTGTGATCCTACTATAAATCTGTTTGATAAATTTGTTATTGTTCAGAATAATCAGGTAATAGATATTTGGGACATTGATTTAAGAGGAAAATCACAATGACATTTTTCTCACATACGCTTATCCGAGCGAATTACTTAACTTATATCGTAATATGACAGAGTCGTATTGTTTGAATTAGCATTTTAAGGCTACCAACTCATGATAAAAAAAATGTTTGGATTATCGCTCCTGCTTTTTGTTTCAGCGGAAGGGATGGCGAATGACCTCGTTGACTTAAGTTATTCCTATAATAAAAATACGATTTACTGGCCTACAGAAAAAGGCTTTGATTTGAAAAAGGTATTTTATGGAATGACTGCAGGCGGCTATTTTTATTCCGCTTTCAAATTTTGTACTCCTGAACACGGTGGTACTCATTTGGATGCTCCACGGCATTTTGCCGAACATGGATTGACTGTGGATGAAATTCCTCTTCAACAGCTGTTTGGGAATGCAGTGGTAATAGATGTGACAAATAAAGTTAAAAATAATGTGGATTACGCTATAAGTGTGCCTGATATTAAGGCATTTGAAGACAAATATCGCCTATTATCCAAAGATGATATTGTGCTGTTTAAAACAGGCTGGGGTAAATACTGGCATAATAAAAAGCATTATTTGGGATCGGATAAAGAAGGAGATGTAAAAAATTTGCATTTCCCTGGGCTTTCCCCCGAAGCAGCGCGTTATTTAGTAAATCGTAAAATAAAAGGGCTAGGGATTGATACCGCAAGCATGGATCCAGGTAATTCCAGTGAGTTTTTGGCTCATCGCATCGTTCTTGGAGCCAATTTATATGGTATCGAAAATGTAGCAAATGTAGAATTATTACCGGTTTTGGGGGCGCAATTGATAGTGGCTCCGTTAAAAATTGAAGGGGGCAGTGGGGCACCTGCGCGAATTTTTGCCACTATACCCGGACGATAACTCCAGCAATATTCAATAATTTTTAGAGCAGTGATTATGGACATCTGTAGCAGCAGTTGCTCCTTCACCTTCTCCGACACATAGCTGGTTTAAGCCTGCAATGATATCACCAGCCGCGTATAGACCTTCAACCGAGGTTTGTTGATGTTTGGAGACAATTAAATCACCTTCTGTTTCTCGGGCTCCTAATGCCAGTGCTAACTGGTTAGACTTGTTACATCCCAGAGCAGAATAAAGAGTATCAAAAGTATATAATTTACCGTCAGGAGCTGTGGCATAAATACACGATGAGTTTAAGTCAGTAGTCAGAGAGGGGTTTTCAATGATTCGAATTCGTGCTTCTTCAATCTGGTGCTGTTCCTCAGCGGAAAAATTCACGCCGCCATCTTGAATCAGTAAGGTAATATATGGGGAGTAATGGCGTAAAAAGAGTGCTTTATCCAGGCCACTTTTATCATGACTTATCACTGCAATCCGTTTATTAATCACCTCATATGCGTCACACACAGGACAATACCTTAATAAACCTTTCTTTATAGCTTGTTTTATATGCTTAATTCTTGGTGCAACATCGGTTACGCCAGTTGCCAAGATGACATATCGACTAACAAAAATATCGTTTTCAGTAGTAGCAACAAAATGATGTTGGTTGTTTTGTTTTAGCGTTTCTATTTT
>JAUXYG010000151.1 GCA_030694525.1 Legionella sp.
CAGCTTTCTTGGAATGCGAGCCTTTTCAATACACAGGCGCATGATCCCACGTTCAAATTCGCGAATATGATTACGTAATTGACGGAAGTGACGGGTTAATCGGTCGACCTGTCTTGAAGTCAGTTTAAGTTTCAGGAATGAATCGGACATAATTTCCAAAAGCTCTAACGTTTTGGAATTTGTTCGGCCGTGTTCTTTTAATGCGGTCATTGCATTGTTGAAGTTTTCTCGGAGCTCATCAAAATAAATTTTAGCCTGCTCCGGGTTGGGGCCGTCATCTACTTCAGCCAAACCACCTTCACCGCCTTCTTCATCTTCTTCATCAACAGCCTCAATGACTACGTCATCCTGTTGATCTTCGTCCAGCATGGATCCAATATTTGCAGCCGGTGCTATTTCTTCTTCAGAATCTGCGAAACCGCTAATGATTTCATTTAAGCGAATTTCTTCTGCATTAAAACGATCATAATCATCCAGAACGAGTCCGATAGTTTCAGGGTAATGCGCCAAAGCTTTAAGAACCTGGAAAATACCTTCTTCAATCCGTTTGGCAATACGAATTTCCCCTTCGCGGGTAAGCAATTCGACTGTGCCCATTTCACGCATGTACATGCGAACAGGATCGGTAGTTCTTCCGGTTTCTTTATCTACGGAGGCTAATACCATCGCAGCTTCTTCAATGTCCGGAACTTCTTCTGTATTTAACAGAAGGGCTAGCTCATCATCGCCTGGTGGTTGCTCGAACACCTTGATGTTCATGCCTTCCAACATGCTAATAATGACGTCAAAATGTTCTGTATCGACTATATTAGGAAGTAAATCATTGATTTGACTGTAAGTCAGGTAACCCTGTTCTTTTCCCAGGCTAATGACTTTAGTTATCTGCGAGCTCTGTTGTTCTTGATCATTCATGGTCATACGCACTTCTTTTAGGGGCAATTAGGAATTACAAAAAGGTTTTGATTATAAACTGGCTAGGTGAAACATGCCAGTAATTCTCTTTTTTATTTTTCAATATCTGCCTGTAGATGCCGTTCTTTAAGCATCTCCTGCAGATTTTTACGTTCCGTTTCTGTTAAGCCTTCTTGCCGGGATTTATTAATATATTGTCGAATTATCAGTTCTTTATTTTGTTTTTGTAAGAATAGCACGATATCGATAAACTCTTTAATTAATTCCTGTTCGGGTACTTGATGGTCCCAAGCTGCAAGTTTAATCATGGATTCAAAATAAGTGCTGTTACGCCACGCTTCAATTAATGTGGCGGTGTTGGCTTGTGGATTTGCTTCCAGCTGTAACAGTAATTTTAATAATAAATGATGCTCCTGTTCATTGAGTTGTGTGGGATCAATTTGCTGTCTTGCTTTAATATGAATTTCCGGATTTTGTAGCAGCAGAGCAATAGCAATTCGCACCGGTGAGCGGGCAATATGAATACTGTGTTCTTGAGCTTTAATTTCGTGGGGGTCAGCAATAAGCAAATTTAAGCGATGATTTTCGATATGAGTCAGGCGGGACAGATCATCAATAAGTAATTGTTTGTATGAACCTTCGGTAATTTTTTGTAATAAAGGTTTCGCCAGATTAATTAATTGAGTTTTACCTGCAGGAGTAGCCAGATTAATTTCTTTGCTCAAGGTATCGAAAAAAAAGCGATGCAATGGAGTTGCTTCCTCCATACGTTTTAAAAAGAGCTCTTTGCCTTCCTCTCTTACCAGACTGTCCGGATCATGGCCATCTGGTAAGAAAATAAAAGCAGCATCGAGTCCTGTATTTAAATGAGGCAAACTGCTCTCAAGCCCCCGCCATGCTGCCTGTTTCCCCGCAGCATCTCCATCAAAACAAAATATTATTTTTTGCGTGTGTTTCGCAAGAAGCTGAATATGGTAAGGGCTGGTAGCGGTTCCTAATGTGGCTACTGCATTATTCACTCCATGTTGTGCAAGGACTATTACATCCATGTAACCTTCTACCACAATCACTGATTCTACGGTTCTCTGTTCGCTTATAATTTGATGTAATCCGTAGAGCTCACGACTTTTTTGAAAAATAACTGTTTCAGGAGAGTTTAAATATTTTGGCTTTTGATTGGCATCTAAAACTCTTCCACCAAATCCAATTATTCGACCATGACGATCATGAATAGGGAACATAATCCTGTGCCGATAACGATCGTAAATTTTGCCATCATCGGTTTTAATCAACATTCCGGTAGCAATGAGTTCTTTTTGATTTTTGGGAAAGATTTTTTCCAGATGATGCCAGCCGTCAGGGATAAATCCCAATTGATACTGTTTGGCAATCTCACCATTTAAGCCTCTACTGCGCAGGTAACTGATTGCGCTTTGCCCCTCATTTTTTAACTGGTTTTGGTAATATAAACTAACTTTTCCCAGTAATTTGTAGAGATCATTTGCGGCATTAGATTGATCATTTTGACCTTCTTTAGGCGTAGATAATCCCAGACGAGATGCCAGGGTGTCCACAGCATCTGGAAATCCCTGATTCAAATAACTCATGACAAAGCTAATTGCATTACCCGAAGCACCGCAGCCAAAACAATGGTAGAACTGTTTTTTAGCAACTACGTTAAAGGAAGGGGATTTTTCATTATGAAAAGGGCAGCAGGCGATGTAGCTATTTCCTCTTTTTTTAAGAGGAACATAGCTATCAATTAATTCTACCAGATCTGTTCGATGCAGTAGATCATCAATGAATGGCTGTGGGATTAAGCCAGACATATAGGCCTAATTTAACTTGGCCTTGATTAGGGCGCTCACTTGGGCCATATCCGCTCGACCTTGTAATGGCGCCTTAAGCTGTGCCATCACTTTGCCCATATCGGCCATTTTTTCAGCGCCAGTGGTCTTAATCGCTTCAGCTACCATTTTTTCGATTTCAGCAGCCGATAATGGTTCTGGAAGGTATTTAGCGATAATATCCAGTTCAAATTGTTCCTGAGCTACCAGGTCATCCCGATTGGCTTTACTGTATTGAGCAATTGATTCTTTCCGTTGCTTAGTCATTTTATCCAGAATAACCAGCATACGTTCTTCACTAACGTCAATTCGTTCATCGACTTCAATTTGTTTTACTGCAGCAGAGATCAGGCGTAAAGTAGTTAATAAATTTTTATCTTTAGCACGCATGGCGTCTTTTATATCGTTATTGAGTTGTTCTTTTATAGTCATTTATTTTTCCTCAAAACCAAAAGGCCACATAATGGTGGCCTTGGCAATATAATACGTTTGGCAAATACTAAAAGATTTTATCTATTAGTTATTTTTTACGTCGTCCTTTGCCTCGTCGTAAAGCAGTATCACGAGAAATCTTTTTAAGATGACGTTTTATAGCAGCAGCTTGTTTTCGTTTACGAACAGCCGTTGGTTTTTCATAACACTCACGACGACGTACTTCGTTTAAAACACCAGCTTTTTCACAAGCGCGCTTCCAACGACGTAATGCATATTCTGGGTTTTCGCCTTCTTTCACACGAACTGTAGGCATTAACTAATCCTCTGGTTATTTGATCTTATAGGTGGGCAATTCTAGTGCTAGTTTAATCACTCGTCAAGTTTAATCTAAACCTTTCTTAAAATTTCGGCAACTATTGAGGTAAGTATAGCAGAATGATTTTCAAATGTACTGATTAGCAGTGAGCATGGTTAAAGAATTTCTGCTTGATTTTAAACCTGTGATATAATCAGCTCCTTTGTATTATGTCTGATTTTTTGAGGTGGTTCATGCGAATTTTAGGGATCGAAACCTCATGTGATGAAACCGGGGTTGCCATTTATGATTCAAATTCTGGCCTCATAGCACATGCGCTTCACTCCCAAATTGCAACTCATAAAGTTCATGGTGGAGTAGTGCCAGAGCTTGCTTCAAGGGATCATGTGAATTATTTAGTACCGCTGCTTGATGAAGCGTTGCAGCAAGCTCAATTAAACAAATCTGAGTTAGATGGTATTGCTTATACTTCAGGGCCTGGTTTAATTGGTGCCTTGTTGGTGGGCTCGTGCTTTGCTAAAAGCCTCGCCTATTCTCTGAATATTCCTGCCCTGGCTATTCATCATTTGGAAGCTCATTTATTAGCAGCCAAAATGGAAACGCCAACGATTGAATTTCCTTTTGTTGCTTTATTAGTTTCAGGTGGGCATTGTCAATTAATCAAAGTAAATTCTTTAGGCGATTACGAATTGCTTGGTGATACCCTCGATGATGCAGTGGGGGAAGCTTTTGATAAAACCGCCAAACTTATGGGTATTCCTTATCCGGGGGGTGCAGTACTGGCCTCACTTGCTGACCAATGTAATGCAACTCCTTATCGGTTTCCAAGACCTATGACTGATCGGCCAGGTCTTGATTTCAGTTTTAGTGGTTTAAAAACTCATGCATTAACTACCTGGAATCAAAGTGCTAAAGAAGCCAAAGATTGCACTGAAATTGCAAGTGCATTTCAACAGGCAGTGGTAGAAACATTACTTATTAAATGTAAACGAGCTCTGCAATACACCGCTTGCAAGCGACTGGTAGTGGCTGGGGGAGTGGGGGCTAATAAAGCGTTGCGTTTGGCTTTAAAAGAGTGGATAAAAAATATAAACGGTGAAGTATATTTTCCGGCACAAGAATTTTGTACCGATAATGGAGCCATGGTTGCTTATGCCGGATGGTTGCGTATGGTTGAGGGGGAGAGAGATTCGGGGTGGGGGGTCTTGGTCCAACCTCGCTGGCCCCTCGCTTGAACGGGCATATTTGGTGCATCTTGAGAGAACGCCCTCATTTTAAAATGCTCATGTACTTTATGTACACTCCGCTTTTAAAATGAGGGCGTTCTCTCAACTTGCACTCAAATCTGACCGTTCAATGGTGTTCATTTTTTTTGGTTAAAGGCGCTTCGCTTTTTAACTTTATTTCTTTTCATTGAGTGTCGTTAATCTTTTAGAGTTTTTTATTAAAGGCGCTTCGCTGTTTAACTTTTTTTGGGGTTTCTTGTGTCTTTAGTTAATAAAGGCGGTTCGCTTTTTATTTTATTTTCTTCGCAATACATGATCACGCTACCGATGACGGCTGCGGGCATTGTTAAAATGTTAAGCAGTGGTATAAAACTGATTATGTTTATTAATGAACCAAACCCTAAACTTTGCATTTTGTTATTTTTAATCTTTTCGCGCATTTCTGCAAAACTGATTAAATTATTATCCATTGCGAAGTCCTGGTATTGCATGCCAAGCATCCAGGCGGCAAATACAAACCAGATTATTGGGTAAATGGGATGGATGAAGGGAATGAAAAATAAAATACCGATAATGACTAATCGGGGTAGAAAATAACCGAGGAATTGGCCTTGACGTTTTATGCTGCGTAGCGCTATTTGCGCGAACGATAGTGATGGGATAGAGCTATTGTATAGTAATTTTTGGGTTTTTTCCGCAAGGAGACCATTGAAGGGTGAGGCAACTATGTTGAACATTACTGTGAACATAAGAAAAAAAACCACT
>JAUXYG010000177.1 GCA_030694525.1 Legionella sp.
GCAGTGGGAGTTGGCAAAAGGACAAACCGGCCGCAACCTCCCCAAAAGACATCCATACGTACCGGCTTTACAACAATCAGGGACTTAAAATAGCTGAGATTGATGGGGAGCGTTATCTTACCGAATACCGTTACAATGGAAGAGGATTATTAATCGAACGGTGTGCTTTTGAAAATGCTGTTTCTAAATCAGTAATAATTGATGTAACTACCCTCCTTGATCACATTCGACCTGCGACACAGACGAATGATCATCGTACCTCATACCAATATGATGAGTTAGGACAAGTTGTAAGTGAAAAAACTCAGGGAGGTCGAGTGACCACCTACACCTATGATTCAACGGGTCATATTCTCACTAAAACTATTAGTGATGAACAGAATCATGCAATCCGGCAACAACAATATCGTTATGATTCCTTAGGTCGAGTAATTAATTCACTAGATGAGATGGGAAGCATGCTCCTGGCTCGATCGGGATTAACAAAAGATCAAATAGAACTGATTTGGCAACAGCATAGTATTCATTTTGAATACGATAGTGCGGGTTTATTACACGCAAAAACGGATGCATTAAACCAAACCACCCTTTATTTTTACGATGAAAGCAGACAGCTTAAATATACTATCAACGCTGACGGCTCAGTTACTGAGCACCTGTATAACCCCTTCAATCAACTGATTTTAAGCAAAAAATACAGTGCCCAGTTAAAATCAAATTGCAAAAATGCAACAACACACGATATCGAAGAGCGCTTAAATCTTATTCAAGATGAGCGTCTAGACGAAACGACACGTTATAAATACAACAGTATAGGGCAGCTCATAGCTAAATATATTGGCAGTAATGGCATCGTTACAACTGAATACAATACTTTTGGGGAGATTGAAAAAACCACTGAACGTATTGATGCAACCCACAGTAAACTGACTGCTTTCATCTACGATAATCGCGGTCTGTTAACACGCAATATCGTCGATCCGTACGGAATCGCTAAAGATATAAAATTTCACTATGATTCATTTGGATGGCTCATTCAGGAAAGCGATAGCAAACTCAATAATACCAATTACACCCTCAATAAGCGTGGTGAGAAAGTAATAATTACCAATGCAAGTACAAAACGTAAAATGATCCAATATGATGCGTTCGGGCGTGAATTATATGAAACTAATTCCGGTGGAAATCGAATTGTTAAATCTTTTTCCTATAATGACCAGGCCAACACCCTGACCCTGAATTATTCAGATGTTCAATCACCAATAATTACCCAATTTAACGCCTATGGAGATCAGATCTCTATTAAAGATGCAAATGGATTTAGTACAGAATTTCATTACGATGCAAAAGGACAGCTTATTCGCATTGATTCACCAGAGAATACTTATAAAGAATACCAGTATGATGCACAAGGCCAGCTTCGTTTTGAACACAATGCCGCGGGTCAAAAAATAGCTTACAGTTATGATGCTGCAGGACATTTACTCACCAAAACACTCGATCCTGATGGATTAAAATTAACTACCTCCTATCAATATGATGGAGTAGGCCGTCAGTTACAGATTACTGAAGCTAATGGTCGAATCAAAGAATTTAAATACGACAACAATGGCAACCTGATTCAATCCTGTATTGATCCCTATGGATTAAATCTCATCACTACCTTTACCTATGACGACAGAGGATTGTTGCTTCGCCAGACTGAAATCAATTCGCAAGGTAAAAATAGAGTCACCGCTTATGAATGGGATCCATTAGGCAGACGAACTGCGTCAATTATCGATCCCGACGGGTTAAAAATTACGACCACTTATCAATATGATGCGAATGATAATCTCATTTGTACCACGGATGCCAACCAGCACAGCATTCATTTTGCTTATGATGAAATGAATCGCTGTCAATATCAGATTGATCCACGAGGAGTTGTCTCCGAGTACCGATATGATGGTGAGGGTAATAAAACTCAATCAATCACATACGCACAACAAATTCCCAAAATCTCTCAATACGATGCGGCACGTGTTAAAGCAATAATCAAAGAAGATATCCATGACCAACATACTTTTCAGGTCTTTGACAATAAAGGGCAAATTATTGCAGCATTCGACGCACGTGGCTATGCCACAGGGTATCGTTATGATGGTAACGGTAATTTACTTACCACCACCCGATATGCCAAAGCAGTTTCTCTTGAAGAATTAAAAAAAGGGAATATGTCATTACCTCTTGAGGAGCAGGCACGGAAAGAACATTTTATCTATGATGGTTTAAATCAATTGCGCTTTAAACGGGATAACTCCGGCCACGTTACTGAATCTTCCTACAATTTAAATGGAGAGTTGATCCGTACAACGCAATATGCCGAATCCATACCTACGGGAAATATAGAGTCGATTACGTTAAGTTACATTGAAAATCACCTCACTCACCAACCTGATCGCGATCAAAGCATTCATTATGGTTATGATAAAGCAGGACGTTTGATTACCGAATTAAGCGCGCAGGGAGTTGCTAAAAGCCATCAATATGATGCCACCGGTCTCTTAATAGCCAGCACTATTCATGCGACTCCAATTGACCCATCAAAAATCAAAAATCTGGATCATTTAGAACTACCCTTAAATCCTAAAGATCGTACCCGTTATTTTGTTTATGATGCAGCAGGAAGAGAGCGGTACCGGATTAGTCCAGAAGGTCGTGTCCTCGAGCGCAGGTATGATGTGGTCGGAAATATTGCAGCAGAACTCACCTATTCAACGCCTATTCGTTCATCCGTTTATAGTGAGTCAAGCATTACGCAAATAATAAACAATAACTCAGCGCCTTATAAATTAACCCAATATCAATACGATGTTGCGGGACGATTAACTACCCACCAACAGGGACAAACACAAACGAAATATACCTATGATGCACAAGGAAATGTCCTCGCCAAAACTGATGCCAATTTTGCCGTAACCCATTACTTTTATAATGAAACCAATCAACTTATAGAAACTCAAACCCCACCAATTTTGGTTAGTGGTATTAGTGGTCAGGAAAAAAGATCGGTGATCACGAGAAATTCTTATGACAGTTTTGGTAATATCATCTCGATTGTGCGTGACGCTGAAGGGTTAAAACAAACACTGCTTTATGAATACGATACCGGTAATAATAAAATCAAAACCATTTATCCCAATGGGGCGGTTAATAATGCAAAATCGGCCTCATCCCGCCAAAGGCAAGAAGTTAATACAACCTTAACAGAAGAAATTAAATACAATGGGTTTGGTCAGGTAATTGCAAGCTCTGATAAATCGGGTAATTGGAAGTATTTCATCTATGATAGCAATCAGGGCCTCTTATGTTATAGCGTAGATAACGAAGGCGGAGTAATTGAGCACAAATACGATTCTTTTAATCGAATAATAAATAAAAGCGTTTACGCGAGTCCTATTATTTTAAACCCCAATACCAATTACTCCATTGAATCTATTGCTTCAATGATTCATTCAGGCAAGGCCGATCGACATGAATTTTATGCTTATAATCGTGATAATCAATTAATTGAAAGCAGTCGCGATTCAGTTCCAACATTTAATGCTAAAACAGGGCACTACGATCATCTAAAACCAACCACGCGAACAACTTACAATACTTTTGGAGAAGTAATTAAAACCGCTGTACGTATTAATGAAACAGAATGGGCGGAAACTTATAATTATTACGACAAAGATGGCCATCTGTCAGCACGTGTTGATGCTGCAGGATATGTAACCACATATACCCAAAATGGTTATGGAGAAACAGAGGCCATAACCGAATATGCGTTCATTGCTCCTCATTGGGACGAAGAGAATTACACCAGACCTCAATCAAGCAATAAAGACCGTATTGTAGTATTCACCTATGATGCTTTGGGTCAGATAACCAGCAAAACGTTAAAACAGGTGCAATACGAGCGCCGCAAAGGAACAAGCTCTGTTTATGAATCGTTTATAAGCGATATAACCACAACCTACACTTATGATGCTTTAGGCCATATGACCAGTACCACTGATGGTAAAGGCAATACGTCTAATTGGTACTATGACGAGATGGGGCAACTCATTGCTAAAATCGCACCAAAAACCCAGGATGGACGAGGTGCAACCACTTATTCTTATGATGCGTTAGGGCATTTGGTAGAAACTCGACGCTGGTCTCTGGGAGTTTCTGAGGCAGATACGAAACAGTTCAAGCTAAAAGGAAGCTCCACCTCTGACACCATTATTCGTCAGGAATATGATCTGGATAATAATTTAATTTCTGAAACCGACGCTCTGAATCACTCTATTTATTACAGTTATGATGCCAACGGAAATCTTGCACGGAGCTGGCAAGAATTCAAACAACCAAATCAACAAACCTTAATTCAGGATATGCGTTATCGTTACGACAAAGAAAATCGTTTAATTCAAACCGCCACATTTAAAAATAATGATGCAGTTAAAACCGAAGACGTACAATACAATACTTTTGGAGAAGTCATAGCCAAAGGTATCAATGGAAATTATAACACGCACGTAGATTACGATTGCCTGGGTAGAGTCTGGCGCTCCAATACCCAAGGCTTTTATCAAATTTATGTTTATGACTTAATGGATCATGTAACTCAAGTGGTCACTTCAACAAACAGTTGGCGACCTGATAAAAGTAATCGTGGTGTTGATTTATCAGCAGCTATCTTTGAAGAGGTGACTATTTATGATGAACTTTCCTGGCATTATGATTTACAAAGGCAAAATAATACCTACGACAAGCTTGGACGTTTGGTACAACAGAGTAAAGAATTCGCAGCCCGATCATGGGATGAAGGAATGGATGATCGTCTTGATTATATAACCCAGTCGCAAACCGTAGATCGCTGGGGAAATATGTTGCGATTCACCAACGCGTTGGGTTACGAAACACGATATGAATACAATGCCTATAATCAGGTAATAAGGCAAGAACTCCCCGAAGTGAGAGTAGTAGATGAGCACGGAGTAAGCAGATTATTAAAGCCAGTAAATACCTATGCCTACGATGAACTGGGGCAAGCAGTCGCAATGATTGATGCCAATGGGCATAGTGTGAGTAAAGAATATGATGCTTTAGGCCGAGTAATCAAAGAGACCGATGCGAAAGGTTATAGCCGTAGCAAACATTATAATTTATTAGATCAGTTGACAAGTGCCACTAATGAATCAGGTGGAATAACAACCTATGCTTATGATCAAATGAATCGTCTCGTATCCGTGTCAAGCCCAAAAACCCGCCAGGATTACGAATATAATGAATTAGGGCAACTCATAAAACAAAGAAATGGCCAACAGGAAGAAACTCAATTTTGGTATGACACATTAGGTAATCAAATAACCCAGCGTGATGCCCGAGGTTATGACACTCATTTTCAATATGATGATTCTGGCCGTAAAATAAAACAAACTGATGCAATGGGTCACAGTCAATCATGGATGTATTCAGACGATGGCAGACTCAAACAACATACCGATATGGGTGGGCATACTTCGTACTATCAATACAACACGAACGGCACCTTAATTGAAGAGCGTTCTACTACGGGTAAGCATGTTGAATACCATTATCGTGGCAATGGCGATCTGTACCAGTACGCTGATATAGCGCAACAAGAGGTTATTAATTACAGTTACGATGCTGCTGGGCAAGTCATTATCAAGGAATCAGGAAAAGGGGGTTCGGGTAAAACCAGTTGGATAAAAGAAATTGATCATTACCAATACGATGCATTAGGTCGGCTAAGCCAAGTCAGACGAAGACACCCTGACGATACCGATAGCCGATTTCCCGACCAGGATCATGCCTTATTATCTATCGATTACGATTATGATGCAGTAGGAAATATTCGTCACACTAAAGTCAATGCGAATTATACGGGTTATGAGCAGGTGCAAAACGAGGATTATTATCTTTACGATGAAAATAACCGCATGACTGTTAATAAAGGTAAATTAATCAATGGCCAAATTTCAATAAATAACAGCCAAGGCAGCGCAATAACTTATGATGCAGTTGGGAATATCAGCGATGCTGAAAAATATGAAAATGGTCAGGTGCAACATTATCATTACCAGTATAATCTCGAAAATCAGCTGGAGTTAATACAAAAAAATTCCCGCTCCATTCAAGCAAAATTTTATGACCGGGCAGGACGAGTGATACAGGAAAATTTATTTGATGAATATGGAAATCTGGCCCAGAAAAATTTGGCTGCCTATGAAAAAGGGTTGCTTATTGCCCAAAGCATTAAAAATAGTAATGATTGGGAGGTGTCAAAAACAGTATTTCAATACGATCGAACAGGCAATATGGAAGATTTATCCATGCGCGTAAACACGGCTCCGGGAACACGAGGTTATAATTTGCGTCATCAATACACTTATGCTTTATGGGATAATTATCAGCAAAGTTCAGATAGTGTGACGCGAACAGTAGATGGTCAAGCGGCTATTAGTGGGAGAAGTACCCGTAATTACGATCTCAATGGCCAACTTATTTATTCAACAGATCATGATGCCGGAGGAGGTCCCTCCAACTCTACCAGCTATTGGACCAGTAGTGTTGAGGGCATTAAGGCACGAGAAGACAAAGATGGCAAAACCAGTTATTTATCAGTGGGTGGTAAGACAATCGGGGACTTACGTTTAGATGTTTATGGAAAACAACATTTAACCGTTTATGGAGGCTTTACTCCCAGTGGAAGCCAAAGAAAGGCAGAGCCAGGAAATTTTTTATGGCAAACAGACCATACAGCGGGAACTATAGGCGCTTTTCTCGAGCGCTCCCCAGGAGATAGTGCAGATGGAGCCTTACCTGAGTCCACTCAGGATAATTTGGGAACCTACACCCTTCAAGCCGGAGATACTTTAGAGAGTATTGCGTTACTAGCGTATGGCGACAGCAGCTTATGGTACTTAATAGCAGATGCGAACGGCATTAGTGACAGAAGCGCACAAGCAAGCAACGGTGGACCGTTGCATATTGGTCAACGAATAAATCTCCCAGCTGTTGCCAGTAGTCAACACCAAACCAATCGTACCCACAAAGTAATAAATGCCACACAAATGATTGGCGATACCAGTGCCACTGCCCCAATGCCAGCCACGCCACCCCCATTACCCAGGCATCATAATAGAATTTTTTCCCGTATCATTGTTGGGATTATCTCTGTAGTCACAACGGTACTCACTGCGGGGATCGTAGGCGCGATGATAGGTGCAGGTAGCATGCTTAGCGGGATAAGCTCTCTTTTTGCGTTAGGAAGCAAAGTTTTGGCAGGTGGTGCTTTGCTTGAAACCGGAGGAGCAATGGCTGCGGGATTTGCCGCCGGCTTTGTTGGCAATATTGCAGGCCAGGGAGCAGCCAAGGCTTTTGGAATGCAAGAGCACATTGATTTTAAAAACGCATTTGTTAGCGGATTGGCTACCGCGGCTACAGCAGGGTTTAGCAAAATTGTGCCACCTAACTCCGCTTATAACGCTTTGGTCAAATCACTGGATAATGCTGGAATTAGCAAAAATTTCAGTATCGCCAGCGCAGCGGAAATGATGGAGCAAAATGCAGCAAGCCAGGTCTTTAACGTGACATTAAGACGTCATCAACATTTTGACTGGGAGGAATTAGGGGTTACTGGCTTAACCGCAGGACTTATGGGTGGAGCAGCAGGACAGGAGTTAAACAAAACCATCAAAAAAATAGACAAAACCGGGATCCTTGAAAACCAACTCAGCACTTTAACGAGAGCAACGCTACAATCCAACAACATCAACCATTTCGACGCCACTCAAGTGCTCATCGATAACCTCGGCAGCGCGATAGGCTCTAAATTACTTTCCACCTTAAATCCAAAAATAACTTCAAACGAAACCCCAACCGATGAACTCTACCTAAGCGACACCCTCCTGGACATAACCCACCCCGAACGCCAGGAAAAAGCCGTATACCAAAACTACCTCGCCCAACTATTAGCAAATAACAGCAACGGCTACGACTCAGACTCGCTGGAATTTAAATCCGATTTATTAAAATCAGACAGCACAAGCGAAACTTTTGAGAATAGGGTATATTTGGGTGAAAAACACGGCAAAGATCAATTTGTGTCGGAAGCTTTAGCTCTTAGTGAAAAATCTAATCTAAATAATATAGATATTTATAACTTAGAACGTGTCGGGCAAGTATGGAGTGCCTTAAATGAAATAAATGATACTAATATAGATTTCTCAGCTGTTTCAGAGTTTGAAGGCGGACAAGCATATCAAGGTTATTTATTATTACACAAAGGATCAGTTGTAGGAAATAGTGGTATTAATTTCGCAACAGGATTTGACGTCGGTCAATATAGCTCTACTGAAATAAAACAATTCAATTTCTCTAAAGAATTAGAACAGAAGTTATTACCTTTTGTTAATGCCAAAAAACAAGATGCAATAAATTTATTGCCTTTAGCAAAAAAAACTCTAATCACAATTAAAGAAGCTAATCAAATTGATTTTATTATAAAGGGACACCACCTTAAACATGCGATAAGCAATTGGAATCACAACCGCTTAAAGAGTACACCATTGTTTAAAGATTTAAGTATTGCACAGCAAACAGTTTTATTTTCAAGAACCTTTCATCAAGGAGTTAACATGCCAAAAACTCAAATTGCCAAGGAATTTTACAAATCTGCGTTAAATAATGATTGGGTTCTAGCTGAAAAGCATCTAAAAAATTATGAAACAAAACAGAGATATTATCAAAATAGAGTTTTAAAGGAATCAAATATGTTAAAAAGAGAGAGAAATTATGAGTAAGAAAATTTATTCTTTTTTCTTATTATTTATGATTATTTCTAATAACACATATTCAAAAAAACTTGAATATTCCGGTTCCTGCAAATTTCAAGGTTATATGGATCGGCTCATAACTTGTTTAGATAAGGAACTTGAGAATTATGATAAAGAACTTAATCTTTTATATAAAAAAGAATTTGATCGATTCAGGAATAACCGTTTAAAAAATACAGAATTAATTTGGATAAAATTTAGAGAGGCAGACTGCGAGTACATCGCTTATGAAGTGAATGAAGGATTACAGTTCCCAATAATTTATAAAATATGTATGATTAATAAAACGAAAATAAGAATTGCTGATTTAAAGAGATCTGTGTTTTATATCGATTGGATAAGTAAATAATAATAGAGAATACCATATTTATAAACCTGGGTATGAACTTAAAGTTTAACACTCAATATTTTTAGCATCTATAAAATGTATAGATGCGTTAATTACAGCATCTATAAAGCATGGATTTAATTCTAGAGATACAGCCCATGTGTTGGCTATAGCGATGCACGAATCTGGATATAATCCATATGCAGCTTCAGGTTTTACCTCTGCCTCAGGGCTCGGACAATTTATCCTCAAGACTGGGAAAGCTTATAATCTAAATGATTCTAATAGATGGGATATTAATGCACAATCAAATGCTCTAGTAAAATATTTTATTTATAATAAAAATTTAGCAAAAAACTTATCAGAGTCATATATTTATAAGTTCCATCATGATGGTCCAATCAAAAATTATGGAGGATTAGCATTATCAAATAAATATATACTCCCTAAAATAGGAAACATTCAAAATGTCATTCATAAATTATTTTAGCTATATTCTATTTTTAGCGTGCACTTTATATCAAACTACAAACGCTATAACCCTTAAAGAACAATGTGGAAAATATACATATCAAATAGAGATCTTTTATGAATTTGAGCTTGCTAAAATCCAACATAAACTATATCGACTATCAAAAGAAGAAAAATTATTATTTTATAAAACACAGCCTGGCATGCTTCTTGACGCTACTTGCATACAGAATCGAAATAATGATTATCTTATGCTTTTTAATGAGCAATGTTGGGGAAACGCATGTAATGAAAACATTTATGGATTATATGATCCGAATATTCAAAAAATAATCTTAGATCCTGCTAAATGGCCTAATGGTAACATAGACCAAGTTGAAATACTTTTAGGATATAAGCCTAAATATTTAATTGAAGGTGATACATTTTGTTGTACAACTCAAGTTGGGCAAATTCGTCATAAATTAGATATTTAATTGCAGAAATTACAAATATCAAATTTTTAAGTAAAAAGAGAATTTAAATATAAATTTCTAAAAAGGATCAATGAATTTATTCTAAGATTACTAAATTTTTATAGGGATTTATTAATATTATCATAAGAAGAATATATAAAATGTATGAAATAATACAAGCAAAAGAAAAACATATAAACCAACTTACCCCGTTACTAGCGAGCACAGGGTATTGGGATTTTGGATTAAAAAACAATACATTAAATATTAGTAATAGGAAATTTATGAAGGCAGCAATAGTTTTGCCTCACTTAACATACTTCTATCATAGTTAATAAGGATGAGCATAACAAAGTTCAGGGTACGGTTGTCTGTACTACTAAAAAAGAGCTCTCCAATATGCCTGTCACTAAGTATGCGAATTGTATTGATCCCAAAATAGCAAAATTATTTGAAAATATATTTTTTTTTGAAATAATTAATAGTTATCACATTAGTTTTTTTGCTATAGCGACTGAATTTCGCGGCAAAGGGTTAGGGAAGCCTTATTAAAGTATGCAGAGGAGAAATGTGTTCTTGCAGGATATGACACTCTTTCTTTGTATACTGTTAGTTGTCAAACAAGCGCCAGATCTCATACGATGATTTATTATAATATTCGTATCATTTCAATGGAGGGCAAGTATTTTTTGGAATGCAAGAGCACATTGATTTTAAAAACGCATTTGTTAGCGGATTAGCTACCGCGGCAACAGCAGGGTTCAGCAAAATTGTGCCACCTAATTCCGCTTATAACTCTTTAGTCAACCCTTGTTAATTATACCTCGCTATAAAAATTGGACCCAATTAAAATGAACATAAAAAACAAATACAGTATAATAATTACTACCTTTTTTGTAGTATTAAATACTTATGCATCAACTCCTAAAAATGTTGAGGAAATAAATGTTGTTTCTCCATTAAAAGAAAGAATATTGCACTCACAATTCAAAGTAGATATGTATAGAAGGGATGGAAAGAAATTTATTGCTTTTTTGCACTCAGAAAATAATACAAGCCGATTGGAAACTAGAAATTCATGTATTACGGGTGATCCCCTTACTACCCATAGTCAGAATGGAAAATTTTACCTTTATTTATATGACCCCTTAAGCGGAAAATTTTTAAATTACCGAACAAGGATTTTTAGTGCATTTTCCAATATCACCTTTAACGTAGAAGGATCTGATTTAACTCTACTATCTGGAGGAAAAACTAGCCATGATATTTTGCTTATTAGCCAATTTGGGGCTTGCAGTGGAGATTTTTATGAAGCGTATGGATTCTCTCGCAATAGCCTGTATTTGGAGAAATATAAATTTATAGAAAATGGCAAAGAACGTGAGTTTTTTGGGCGTGTCGGAGGTGCAAATAAAGCTAAACTTATTGGATATGGAGTAGATGGTGAGAACGGGATGCCCAGAATGACATTAGAAGCTTCAAGCCAATGGGGTGAGGTAAATATCAAAGATTACCCTTGGTGAGCATTAATTATGCTCAGGATTATAGCATTTTACAAATTTCTATTATTTTGTACAAACAATTTAATTTTCATTTGTATGATACTTAGAATTAAGCTTAATAATAACTTTCTACAAATGCCTACAAATAAGTCAGAATGTGACTTCGAGAAATAATTTGAATAGAATGAAGTTGTCCACGCAGAATTAAAAAGAGCTTTTAAGTTTATCTAGTAGCTTTTAAATTCTTTCTTTAATAAAAGCTGTTTTTAAAATTTGATGAGTATTTTGGATAAATACCAAAATTTTTATCGTGCTTAGAAGTGTAAATAAAATGTATGAAATAATACAAGCAGAAGAAAAACATATAAACCAACTTACCCCGTTATTAGCGAGCACAGGATATTGGGATTTTGGATTAAAAAACAATACATTAAATATGAGTAGGTTTATTGCGAATAATCATTAAGTGATTTGGTATTGGATATTTACGAGCAGAGATAAATAATATCTCTCCATTAAAAACAACCAACTCAGAATGATATAAATCAGCATTTATATAGGGTTGCGCTATATAATTTTGTAGTTCTAATAGCTTATTTGTTAAAAAAAAATGAAAATCCATTTCACTTTTTACATGATACTTCTTATAAGAGCCTGTCATATTTGTTGGTTTTATGAATATCTCTGAAGAATTAAGTAATTTTTTACATGATGAAAACGAGCAATTATTAGAAAGCTGGATTATTTTGGGATAACTGATTCTATTATTTATTTTTTCGTACATTAAGTTCTTATTACTTAGAAGCATCGCTTTAGGTATTCCCATTCCTTTAATTCCAAGCTCCTCTCTTATCTTTGCCACCATTACAAATAAATCTTCAGCAAAAGATACTATATAGTCTGGGCCTTTTTAATTTACATATTCTATAAATTTCTTCATATATAAATGAAGTGTGTATTCCGGAGCGAAATGATCACCAATTCCGGCCGCATTTGATCGCAGATTCCGGAAACACTTGATCAGTGGTTCCGGTGTTA
>JAUXYG010000181.1 GCA_030694525.1 Legionella sp.
AAAAGCTCTCCCTATTTTTATTGAAGGCGGCGTACTTATAAAAGTACGGTTTTTTTGAATATAAATTAAGTGAAGGTCTTTGTTATCAGAAATACTTCGATTAACAGAACTATAACCCGGAATTAAATTTCTTGAGCAACAATTTAATTTAGCTATTATTTTATTTGCTTCAGCACAAAGCTCCTTGGGCGTTAGGTTTCCTTCGAAAATATCTTGCAAAAAAAGTTCCAAATCCGACCGACCTTTATCATCATCCGCTTCTTCAGTGGATAACATTTCATCACCAAATTTATGAAAATTATTTAGTGCGGATGCCTCGGGACTGTTCATAATCGTTACAATAACTTCTATTATCTTACTTATAGCGATATGATGAGCCACATCAATCTTTTCTTTAAGCAAAAAACGTTTTTGCTCCCTTACCAGAGTTATAAATTTACTTTGGAGTGGAGTCATCTTTACATTTTTATTCTCGTGGGTATATCTTTCCAATCTTTCAGCGATTTTGTTTAAAATGGCAAAACCATTTTGATTACCTGGTCTTTTTCCGGTCGCTTCAAACTCTTGAATCTTTCTATTGTACTTTATATATTCTGGCATCTAATGAATTCAAACTCGTTAATAATTAAGATGCATTATACTAAAATTGTGACTACATACAATTAAGATGCTAAAAGCACTCAAATCTGGACTCCCTATCACGAAGTCCAGTTAAATCAGTTGCAGTAATTGAACAATACAAAAACACCTTTGTTGCAAAAATCATTAAACCTCAAACAGGAAAGAGGTTTTTTATTTCAGTAGAATTTACATACGAATATCTTCTTGCCACATTTTAATGAGTATCGCTTTCAGGCGAAAATCCTCATAACTTACTGTACAATTATCAAGTTCATCACATTGAAACACAATTTTAGTTTGCGGTGGCAGGCCTGGATCATTGGGTAATGGAGTTAAATTCCCATTCTCACAAGATAATTGGATAGTTGCAGCAACCCCTCGCTGTGGGTATAAATCAGCACTGTATCGATTTTCTTCGTCTAAATGTTTGATCCCGATTGCAATACTCACTTTATCGCATAATTCCGGGTTACTTAATTGACATAAACTGGGGTCTTTATAAGAAAACTTGCCTAGCCATAAACCTTGGGAACGATAACAATTGTCTTGACTGATGGCTGCAAATGAGTTCGAATTTACAAACACAACAAATAATAATGCAATAATTTTTTTCATAAAATCCCTTTTTATTAATTTTTCAACGGAAGGATATCAGTTTTTTCTATTAAGTCACAGTATAAGTTGGTGTTATAAATGTACTATCAACCCATTGATTATATAAAGAAAATTATAATAATTGATCACCTTAAACCTTAGCAGCCTTCCATGTCATGGAAAAAAATAAAATTATTCTTACCATGTTTTTTTGCGTGGTACATCGCACTATCTGCTTTCTTAAGCAAATCATGCGTGCCATCTGCAGGATAGAACGAAATACCAATACTTAAAGAGACTTTAAGGGTATGATTTTCAATCAAAAAACCTTTTGAAAATTGCTGAATCAACTTTCTCATAATGTTTATGACATCTTTTTTTTCATTAAGATGGGTTAAAATTAACGCGAATTCGTCCCCACCAAACCGAGCTACAGTATCCATCTCACGTAAATAATCCTGCATGCATTTTGCCGCGGCGCATAATAATAAGTCCCCAGTGGGATGACCATAAGTATCATTAATTATTTTGAACCCATCCAAATCTATAAAACAAACTGCTATATGAAATTGTTCACGTTTTGCCAGAGCAATTGCCTGGATCAAACGATCCTCGAAGAGCGTACGATTAATCAGCCCAGTCAAGGTATCATGTTCTGCAAGATGCTTTAATTGCTCCTCGATGCGCTTTTGCTCGCTAATATCACGTGCTGTAGTGGATGCGCCTGTTATATTTCCCTCAGCATCTTTTATTGGTGATATGGTCACTGAAACGGGAATAATATGGCCGTCTTTATGTATTCTTAATGTCTCGTATCCTTTAATAGGCTCATCATTGACAATTTTTCCAATAATTTGCTGAAACTCATCTTCCCGGTCTTTAGGAAAGAGCATTTTTATATTGGAACCAATGCTTTCCTCTTCAACATAACCATAGAGATTCTTTGCTCCTTTGTTCCAGCTGAATATGGTTCCTTCCAGAGTTTTGCCTATAATGGCTTCATCAGAGAATTCTACGAGCGCAGAAAGCATGGCCTGAGCATCCTCCATTTTTTTCCGTTCCGTGAGATCATGCTCAATAGCCGCAAAATACTTGTAAAATCCATGGCTATCCATTATGGGGACGATCGTAAAGCCCAGCCAATACTCTGTTTGATCCTTTGCATAATTTAACAATTCCACATATACAGGTTCTTTTTTTTCCAACGCTTCTCGAATACGTTTAAGTGTATTTTTATCTGTTTTAATCCCTTGCAGGATTCGGGGGGTTTTGCCGATAATCTCTTCTCGGGTATACCCTGTAAGTTTTATAAAAGATTCATTCACATAAACAATTTTAGGACCAAAAGGTTCATCTATTGGTTCAATCTCAGTGATTATGACCACATCATTAACCTGATCAATAATTGTCTTAAATTTTAATTTTTTGTCCACTATTTTGTCCGATATGACTATCTAAAAAAGAGGTTTATATACTATTTAATCATAGACTCTTTATTGTAATAAGCTAAATTACACCCATCATTGAGATAATCTAACGTTGATATGCTTATCACGGAACCTTTCTACTATTAAGAATCTAATATTATGACAAAATGTTTGCTTTTTGATTAAATTTTCTTATAATGATGCATTTGAATTAAAAAGGAACACCGTGTCTAGATATTACCAAATTTTATGTGATGCAATTAGATTAAATGATGCTAAAAAATTAAAAGAAATTGGTGACATCATCGATCAAAATATATTTAGCGATGATGTTCGAGACTTTTGTACAGCTTATCTAAACGACCATAATTTCTTTACTTTTTTATCAAAATCCAATTTTGATATTTCTTTCCAGGATAAATTATTAAATTGGATCTATGAAATAGAAGGTTTTAATAACCAAAACGAGAGTTTTAAACAAAACTATTTAAACCCCTTAATAAAAAGCGTTTCAAAATTCTGGAACAATAAAAGCAAATCAACTACTGTTGGGGTCGAATTAATTGTTCTTAATAATACCAAATTATGTAATAGTATTTTTATTTACCTTGCCTTATCTGAAGGATATATTAGAACATTAATGCTTCCATCTGATGTGAGAGAAAAATTTATCTCAAACCTTATAACTTTAGCTTTTAACTACAGAAGCAAAAATCCACCTGCAAATGCAGAAAAGATTATAAAGTTCTTTGATTCATTAGTACTTTTACGTGATAAAGGATTCACTATTGAGAATATTACTGAAATTTTAATGGTGCAGCCTGTTTGGACTTTAAGTTATATCAATCAATTCTATGATATATTTAAATATTACATCCCCAAAGGAGAGCTTCAAAGCCTGATTATCAAGATGTCACCAATTGATTGGCAATATGTGACGGTCCCTTCTCCTAGTGCAGCACGGATAAGACTTATACTTGACCATGTTCGAAATCATTCATATGAAGGCTTAGGAACCCGCGCATTTAACAGCATGG
>JAUXYG010000183.1 GCA_030694525.1 Legionella sp.
AAAATTTTAAGATATTTATTATTTCTTTTATTTTTTTCCCTTGAAGTGGCCTATTTAAACGAATAAATTTTCTCGGACTACCCTTAACATATTTTACTTTTTCTTTTATTTCTCCTATGATACAATTTCACATTTATTAAATAAATCATTTGTCTTTGCTTTCATATTGTCATTTTCTTTCTTTAATTCTTTATCGAGCCACCCTGAAAAACCATCGTAATTTTCCGAATATTGTTTTTGTAAGAGCAGAAACAGATTTTCATAAACATATCCCTCAAAAGAGCAGGGATCGCTTTGTTGCATTTTGATTAATAAATTTTCTATAACCAACGCTGCCTGTGCCAGTTGTTGATTTACGTCTGGTTCGCTCAGAGTTTTATTCAACATATCATGGTAATCGACAATACCTTCTGCTTTAAAGACAGCACTGGTGTACTGGGGCTTACCCACCTCATCAAGATTTCGATGCTGGCGACGGGCTGCTGCATCCCATCGGCTGGTTACATAGTGAATACCTCGATATTGTGCCACAACAAATTGAGTTTGAATCGTGTTTAGAAACTCCTGAGTTAATTGACCACCCTCTTTAAGATGAACATTAATCGTTTTTAAATCAATGGTAACTTGTCTGCGATTAAATCCCTCTAAACGTTTGATGTCAGGTCTGCTCAGGAGTGCGTTGTCTGATACAGTTTTCTGATTTTTGAATGCCTTAAAAAATTTACTATATTGAGCGCCTTTACAATAAATTGTGGCTTCGTTTGTTTTGGTCGCCTGCTCTTTTTTAGATGTCTTGATGTACTTTTTTTCTTCTTCACTATCAGAATCGTCAGATAGATATTCGCTAAAATATGTTTTAGCAGAAGTTTCTCGCTCGGCAAGAACACGCTCAAAATCCGATATTTTATAATTTTTACTGTTGGGCATTAATTTATAAATAGCCGCACGTAAGCTCTTACATGGCTCTTCATTATCCTCATGGCGCATGGACTCATAAATAAGTTTATCAATTAACGCGTATACCGTGTCCTTTGCATCATCTGTTCGCGGCAAAATATAAAAAGTGCCGTTTAAAAAAGTATATTTTCTATTTTTTAGTTCTTTATCTGTATATTGAATGTATTTAGTAGTGAAGGGCTCCACTTTTAATGCATCTTTAACAGAACATAATTGATACAAATCAAGATCGCGACGGCTTACCAGAGACGCTTTTTCAATTAGACTTTTAATTTTTTTATGTGCTTCCTTGAGTTCTTTCTCAGATAACTGCTTTAGATGCTGTAATAATTTTTTATAATCTTCTTTATTAGAAGTATCATATTTTTTTTTGAGAAGAATCAGCACAGGATGTCACTTTTAAAATGAATTAGAAAAATGAATTGTAGCTTTTTATTAAATCATAAAGCAATTATTTTGGCCTTACTTAATTTATTAAATTGTTCCATATTCTTAAATCACATAATTATTTAATCCCTCTTCTTTTTAACATGGATTGAAAATAAAGAAAAACATTGATACATTCCGCCCTCTATTTTTACTTTCTGTCAATAAAAATAGTCCACTCGTTTCAATTTTGAAACTTAAACTGATTTAAAGGAGCAAATATGTCTATTACTGCTACTTTGTTTGCATTGATTAATGAATCAATTACAGATGAAGCACATAAAAATAAAAACCTAGAACAGATTAAACTTTTATTAAGTCACAACGAAGATTACAAAAAGGCAGGTTTAAAAGATTTGGAAATTAATTTCTCAACAATGGAAGTGTTTAAGGAAAGTGGCCACAATGATGAGTATCTCAGCTTGTTAACAGCAGCGATTTCGAAAAATAAAATAGAAGTAGTAAAATTATTAATTCAACATGGAATGAGTCCTAATGAAGATATCTCAACTATTCCCCCATTAAGTTTTGCTGCCAAAATAAATAGCAAAGAAATTGTAGAATTTTTACTTGCCTCGGGGGCTGATGTTAATAAATTTGATTCAAAATACTTCAACAAAAATCCTTTGTTCGTGGCTTGTAAAGCAGATGCTTTCGATGCAATACAAATATTATTACTTAACAATTGTGATACAAATTTAAAAGGGGATGATAAAAAAACAGCCATCCAATACATTCCCAAGTCAAGCGAAAAAACTCTTAAACTAATGGAAGCTGGTATTTTTTTAAAAAAAGCAATTGATATACTGGCTAATAGTGCAGAAATTTTTGCAGCAAACAGTGCACTAAACTCAGCGTTAGAAAATAATGCAAATTTTGTACTGCATTACATGGTAAAAATGATAGAAGCAACTAATTCAAGAGTGCAAGGTAATGCATACAATGAGGCCTATTATCACCCAAAGATATTAAGATTAGCCATCAAAAATCTTAAAACTTTCGCTAATACATTTCCTGATTTCATTGTAAATCATTTTCCTGAGGGAATTAAAGATTTCTTAGACGTACTCAAAAAATATGAAATAGAAAAAACTAAAAATATATTAGCTCCAAGTGAATTATTGTTTAAAGACTCTAAAGAAAAAACTAAAACTATTCGTTTGTTCGAGGATGGGGCAAAGTTTTTAGGAACAAAACCACAAATTTCAGATAACAAGTCTTCTCTAACCCAATCCATAGTAAATTTAGGCTCACCTATCTACAGGTATCCTGAAATAAAATCTGAACCAGCAAGCAAAGACCTTAACAAAAATTTTTCTTAATAAAAACTCTCATTTGGCTAGCGCTATTGCAAGAGAATTTACTTGGGATAAAGGTAAATTCCTTGGGTAGCGAAGCCATTATTTCTATCATACTAACTCTCCGGTGGATTCTCCCTAGGAAAGCAGACACTGTTTATACCTCAAACTAATCAATCTTGATGCAATTATTTTTGGTAAAACCTCTTATCAAAACACTATAATTTAGGAAGAATTTTATCCATCCACCTGGGAAGATACCAGTTCCAACTTTTAAAAAGAGCCATAGTAGCCGGGACCAATAGTGTCCTGATTAGGAACGCATCCACAAAAATCGCGACCGCAATACCGAGCCCGAACGCTTTTACCATTAACACATGAGCTACCAGAAAAGAAATACAGATAAAAATTACTATAATGGCGGCACTGGTGATAATACGACTGCTCTTCTCAATCCCAAAAATAATGCTTTTTTCATTATCCCCGCACTCTTCATAAGCTTCTTTT
>JAUXYG010000190.1 GCA_030694525.1 Legionella sp.
TGAATCGACATCGTTTGTTTTTACATAAGCATCAATTAAACTGTTGTTAAGTACATCCGGGAAAAAATCATACCCAATCCCCTCTACGTGATAAGGCAATATCTTATCGCCGCCACCGAGTATCGAGCCCTCTGGATCCACACCAATGATTTTTATTTTTGGATTATATTCTTTGAGTCGCTTGGCTATTCCAGTAATAGTTCCCCCGGTGCCAACTCCTGCAACCACCATATCCAGGTCCATGCCAAAATCATTAATAATTTCTTGAGCGGTACCGTAATAATGTGCGTTTGGGTTATTGGGATTCGCATATTGGTCGAGTATGTGAGAGTTTGGAATTTTTGTCTGTAATTGTTTCGCTAATGAAATATGACTGTCCGGATCATGTGAAGCCGCCTCAGTAGGCGTACGGTATATCACTGCGCCTAAAAGCTCTAGTACGGATTGTTTTTCCTGGCTCATTTTATTGGGCATAGTAATAATTACTTTATACCCTAATACCGCGCCCGCCAAAGCAAGGCCAATACCCGTGTTTCCCGATGTAGGTTCTATCAGAGTATCACCTGGTTTAATACGGCCTTCTTCTTGAGCTCTTATAACCATCTCGTAACCAATTCTATCTTTAACAGATCCACCAGGATTGAAAAATTCGCATTTGGCGTATAATTCACAATCCAGATCTTTGCCTAAATGGTTTATTTTAACAACTGGAGTCTGACCAATGGTGGCCAGTATATTTGGATAAATCATGATAGTCCTTTGAAATGATAGTTTGCTGATTATATGGGTTTTATTAACGAAAATCAGCAGGCCGCTTTAATTATGGTTATTTTGACTTTTTTAAATTATATTAATAAAGGTAAACGTTTTATGACTCGTGGTCCTTTAATCGAGCATCTGCACCTTTATTAACTAACTACGCAGGAAGCTAAAAATGATAAATAATAAATTAGGCTATGGTATTATCTTTTCTCTCGCATGTGGTTTATCTGGCTGTTATTTTGATGGTTTTGGTAGCGAAAATAGTGAGTATTCAACTAGTGGTCGCTCCATGACATCACAACACGGTTCCAATGCTAAACGAAGCACTGAGGAACAACCGCAACAACAAGCTCAAGCTACTACTAAAAAATCTACAGCTCCGTCAGCTTCCCGAGAGCCATCCCAGCGCGAATCTACAGGGCCTAAACGTACCTCCGCACCACAAATCCCTGTTATTGAATAATTTATTTCTGACTTGATGCAATTAATTGCATCAAGTCATTAAAATTACATTGGAGCGATCATCTCTTCCGGTTTGACGTATTGATTAAATTGTTCTTCAGTCAGATATCCTAATTTAACGGCTGCTTCTTTGAGTGATGAATTTTCCCGATGGGCGGTTTTTGCAATTTTTGCAGCTTTATCATATCCAATATGCTGATTAAGGGCAGTGACCAGCATGAGGGAGTGATGCAAGTAGTAATCAATCACTTCGCGATTAGGCTCAATTCCTTCCACACAAAATTCCTGGAACGAGCGACATGAATCGGCAAGCAGATTTAATGAATGCATCACGTTATAAATAATCACCGGTTTAAATACATTAAGTTCGAAGTTACCCTGGCTGTCAGCAATACCCACGGTGGTATCGTTCCCCAATACTTGGGTGCAGACCATAGTTAATGCCTCACATTGGGTGGGATTAACTTTTCCAGGCATAATTGAGGAACCGGGTTCGTTTTCAGGAATGCTCAGCTCGCCAATACCACATCGGGGCCCCGAAGCTAACCAGCGAATATCGTTCGCTATTTTCATTAAGGCACACGCTAAAGTTTTCATTGCACTGTGGGCAAAAACCAAAGGCTCATGAGCTGCTAAAGCGGCAAATTTATTCGGTGCAGTAACGAAAGGTAATTGAGTTATTTTGGCGATGTGCTCAGCCACTTTGCTGGCAAATTGAGGATGAGTGTTCAGTCCTGTGCCTACGGCAGTGCCTCCTGCTGCTAATTCATAAAGCTCCGGTAGCACCTGTTCTAATCTAAGTAAACAGCCATCTAACTGGGCTACATATCCAGAGAATTCCTGACCCAATGTAATGGGAACTGCGTCTTGAAGGTGGGTTCTGCCAATTTTAACAATAGTTTCAAACGCGTGCATTTTGGCGGCAAACGCATCTCTTAATTGCCGTACTGCTGGAATCAGTTTTTTATTAAAGGCAATGGCTGCAGCAATATGCATTGCTGTGGGGAAGGTGTCGTTGGATGACTGGGACATATTCACATCATCATTAGGGTGTGCCACCATAGAATCCCCAAGTGATCCTCCTGCCAATTCAATAACCCGGTTAGCAATAACTTCATTCGCATTCATATTGGATTGGGTGCCGCTACCGGTTTGCCAGACGGATAATGGAAAATGAGAATCTAATAAACCCTGACTTACTTCATCTGCAGCTTTGGCGATTAAATCTGCTTTTTCTTTAGATAATTTACCCAAGTCATGGTTAGTTAGCGATGCGGCTTTTTTTAATATGCCAAATGCATGAGTTACTTCCCGCGGCATGAGGTCATTGCCAATGTTAAAATGGTGTAGCGAACGTTCGGTTTGCGCTCCCCAATATTTATCCGCAGGAACAGCAATTTCGCCCATGCTGTCGGATTCAATACGTGTTTTACTCATAATTGGTGGATTCCTTGTTAAATATAAAATTTTATCATAGCAGACACAATTAAGTCATTTTTGTTATAGTATTTGGCGTAATTTAAAAAAGCGCTACCGTATGCTGGCAGATTGGTCGATCAAGGAGATATTCATTGTATGTCAGTCTGTGGGAGAGTTGCCCTGGTTTTTGCTATTAATTCGCTCTGAGTAGCGCGATCAATATAAGGAGTTTTGGTGAGAACAATTCGAATCTATCAACCAGGTATCTATACTAGCAATGAACTGCTCTCCCTGAATACCGATGCGGCGCATCATGTAGCTGTAGTGTTGCGGATGCAACCAGGAAATCATTTAATAATGTTTAATGGTAAGAATCAGGAGTTTGCTGCGACAATTGAGTCAGTCAAAAAGAAACAAGTTCAGGTTTTGATAGGCGAGATGACTGAAGTGAATCGAGAGTCACCATTAACTATTCATTTGGGTCAGGCTGTTTCCAAAGGAGAGCGCATGGAGTTAGTCATGCAAAAGTCGGTCGAATTGGGGGTAAGTAGCATTACTCCTCTAATTACAGAGCGCTCAGTTTTGAAATTAGATCCCGAGCGGATGCAAAAAAAAATGCATCAATGGCAGGGAATTGTAATTGCTGCCTGTGAACAATCGGGTCGGAATATGGTTCCTATTGTAAATAATCCCCTTACTTTTGATGAGTTTTTGCGTGCGAATAAAGCGCAATTAAAATTTATTCTTCATCCTGAAGGCAATAAAACCTGGCGAGACTACCCTATTGCTCGTAGTGAAGTTGCTCTGATTATTGGACCCGAAGGAGGCTTAAGTTCTGCGGAAGTGGACCGAGCCTTAGAGCAGGATTTTATGCCATTATCGCTGGGTCCACGGATTTTACGTACAGAAACTGCGGCAATTACCGCACTTAGTGTGTTGCAAGCTGTTGGTGGTGATCTATAATAGTATTTTATAAATTTAAATAACTGAGGTTTTACAATGAGTGATCATATCAAAACGGTAACAGATGCAAGCTTTGAGCAAGATGTTGTGAATTCAACCAAGCCAGTGTTAGTTGATTTTTGGGCAGAATGGTGTGGACCTTGCCGTGCCCTTACGCCTATTTTGGAAGAAGTTGCGGCAACTCATGGTAAAGACGTAACCTTTGCCAAAATTAACATTGATGAAAATCCCCAGGCTCCCTCAAAATTTGGCGTCATGAGTATTCCCACATTAATTTTATTTAAAAATGGCCAGGTTGAAGCAGTTAAAATGGGTTTATTATCTAAATCACAATTAAGTGCTTTTGTAGAAAGCCACGTCTAGTAACGTGCCTAATTAAGTTGTGGTAGCCCATATTAACTGTAGCCCGTAATAGACGAAGTCGTATTACGGGAGGTTGACGTAAATCACCCCTGTATTACACTTCGTTAATACAGGCTACAAACAAGGTAATGCAACCTTTAACTGACGAAGTCGTATTACGGGGATATATTGCCTGACAAAGTTTCTTCTATAAATTTAGCAAAAATGTTGGATCTTGAGATAAAGCTGTGATAGCCTGTTATCAATATGCGACATACTTTAAAGCAAGTATGTCTGCATAAGCAGCAGAATCCTTAGCTGCTATTCCCTAACAAATTTTTTCTCGGATATTCAATTCGTTTAAACAATAAATCAAGTGAGAAGTATGAATCTTAGTGAACTCAAGCAATTACCTATTGCCGATCTCGTTAATATCGCCCAAGAGATGGGAGTAGAAAACACCTCCCGTATGCGTAAACAAGACATCATTTTTGCTATTCTTAAGGCCCATGCCTTAAAAGGCGAAGACATCCATGGAGATGGTGTTTTAGAAGTGTTAACCGATGGCTTTGGTTTCTTGCGATCTGCTGATGGCTCGTATCTGGCAGGTCCTGACGACATTTATGTCTCTCCTAGTCAAATTCGTCGCTTTGGCCTGCGTTCTGGTGATACCATTTCTGGTAAAATTCGTCCACCCAAAGACAGTGAACGTTATTTTGCTCTGTTAAAAGTGGACCAAATCAACTATGACACTCCAGACAGTGCCAAACGTAAAATTTTATTTGAAAACCTGACCCCTCTTTTTGCTTCCAAGCGCCTGGTTATGGAACAAGGTAATGGAAGTACGGAAGACTTAACGGCGCGGGTAGTTGACCTATGTGCTCCCTTTGGCCGTGGTCAGCGTGGCTTAATTGTTTCGCCGCCGAAAGCGGGTAAAACGTTAATGCTGCAAAATATTGCTCGTTCGATTGAAAAAAATTACCCTGAGTGTTACCTCATTGTACTATTGATTGATGAACGGCCTGAGGAAGTAACTGAAATGCAACGCTCCGTTAAAGGAGAAGTAGTAGCCAGTACTTTCGATGAACCTGCCAATCGTCACGTTCAAGTGGCGGAAATGGTGATTGAAAAAGCAAAACGTCTGGTAGAGCACAAACGTGACGTAGTCATTTTACTCGATTCGATTACTCGTCTGGCTCGTGCTTATAACACTGTAGTTCCTTCATCAGGTAAAGTGTTAACAGGGGGTGTGGATGCCAATGCATTACAAAGACCCAAACGGCTGTATGGTGCTGCGCGAAATATCGAAGAAGGGGGCAGTTTAACGATTATTGCCACTGCGTTAGTCGATACCGGTTCTAAAATGGATGAGGTTATTTACGAAGAATTCAAGGGAACAGGCAACATGGAAATTCACTTGAGTCGTAACATTTCCGAGCGTCGGGTGTTTCCTGCCATTAATATTAATCGTTCTGGTACTCGTCGTGAAGATCTGTTGTTGAGCCCAGAAGATTTACAACGCACCTGGATTCTACGTAAAATTCTGCAGTCTATGGATGAGTGCGATGCAATTGAATTTTTAATTGAGCGCATGAAGAATCATAAAACCAATGCTGAGTTTTTTGATGCCATGAAGCGCCAAGAGTAACAAAAAACATTTCCCTATCTTTTATTCTGTGTTTCATTTCATGTGCGCAGAATAAAAGATTTATTACCGCTAAAATGAATTGCGATTAAAGACACAAGATTAGGGAGCTCCTTGTGGGCAATTTCTGGTATTATTCATTCTAAATTAATTCGCCATTCAATTTTTCGAGTGTAATCACCCATGAAATACGCTGATCTGAGAGATTTTATTGACCAACTTGAATCACGTGGGCTACTAAAACGCATCGATTATCCTGTATCTCCTTATCTTGAAATGACGGCCGTAAGTGATCGAGTATTGCGTTCAGGTGGTCCTGCCCTGTTATTCACTAATACTCCTAATTACCAAATGCCCGTGCTCACTAATTTATTCGGTACCGTAGAACGTGTAGCCTTAGGTATGGGTGAGGAAAGCATCACTGCATTAAGAGAGGTTGGTAAATTATTAGCCGCTCTAAAAGAACCGGAACCTCCAAAGGGATTCAAGGATGCATTTAATAAATTGCCGTTGCTCAAACAGGCTTTAAATATGGCGCCCAAATACGTTAATAATGCGGAGTGTCAGAGTCAGGTTTGGGAAGGAACAGATGTGGATTTGACCCGGCTGCCCATCCAGACGTGTTGGCCAGAAGATGCTGCGCCTTTAATAACCTGGGGTCTAGTTACGACTAAAGGTCCGCATCAGACGCGTGAAAATATGGGCATTTATCGGCAGCAATTATTAAGTAAAAATAAGCTCATTATGCGCTGGTTATCTCACCGAGGCGGCGCGCTGGATTATCTAGCCTGGCAACAAGCCTATCCTGGCGAGCGTTTTCCAATTGCCGTCACTTTAGGAGCTGATCCGGCAACTATTCTTGCAGCAGTTACCCCAGTTCCTGATACATTATCCGAATATGCTTTTGCCGGATTATTACGGGGGCAGCGCACACGTCTTACTCGATGTATCGGAAGTGATTTACATGTACCCGCCAGTGCGGAAATCATTTTAGAGGGATATCTTGAACCAGGGGTTGACGCTCCTGAAGGCCCCTATGGCGATCACACCGGCTATTATAACGAGGTACAATCTTTTCCCGTGTTTACAGTAGAGCGAATCACACAGCGAGAAAATCCAATTTACCATTCCACATACACGGGTAGACCACCGGATGAGCCTGCTATTCTAGGGGTTGCCTTAAACGAAGTGTTTATTCCTCTGCTCCAAAAACAATTTCCGGAAATTGTTGATTTTTATTTACCGCCAGAGGGCTGTTCTTATCGTTTGGCAGTGGTCACTATTAAAAAACAATACCCCGGTCATGCCAAGAGAATCATGATGGCCGTATGGTCTTTTTTACGTCAGTTTATGTATACCAAATTTGTTATTGTTTGTGACGATGATGTGGACGCGCGTAATTGGCATGATGTCGTGTGGGCCATGACCACTCGCATGGATCCGCTACGCGATACCGTAATGATTGATAATACACCTATTGATTACCTTGATTTTGCATCTCCTGTATCTGGTTTAGGTTCCAAAATGGGTATGGATGCTACGAATAAGTGGGCGGGAGAAACGACGCGAGAGTGGGGTAAACCGATTGTAATGGATGATGAAATTTTAAATAAGGTCAATGGCTATTGGTCTTTATTGGGTTTAGCAGAATGAATGAGAAAATAATTCAGGCACGAGTAGAAGAGATAACCCCATTAACTGATAGCATTATGCAAATGGTTTTGGTACCAGATGAGTTTGTAGATTATAAGGCGGGACAATATTTACAGATTTTGTTTGATAATGAGGCATTTAGCTATTCTATTGCTAATGCCCCTTTAGGATCTCATAAATACGAATTGCATATTCGTCATAGCCTTGATAATCCCTATAATCAGCGATTATTTGCTCATATAAAAAAGCATGGATCAGTGACTTTAAGTTTGCCATTTGGTGAGTGCAATATTAATCGCCTGGCTCCAGATAAACCCATTTTATTTATCGCCGGAGGTACCGGTTTTGCACCTATTAAAGCGATGATCGAACAATTACTGGCAAATGCAGACCCTCGATCTTTTGAGTTATTTTGGGGGGCGCGTTCCCAAAGTGACCTTTACATGCATGAAAAAGTAACCGGTTGGCAAACGCACGTCAGTGGGTTCAATTATTATTCCCTGCTTTCCGATGAAAGTAAGGAAACATTAGTCTCTTGGGTATTATCCAAGCATCCCGATGATTTAAAAAATTGGCAAATAGTCATAGGTGGACCTTTTGAAATGGTATATAACATACGCGATGTATTACTCGCGAATGGGGTATTATCAGAGCAATTGTATTCAGATGCATTTAGTTTTGAACCGAATAACAAAAAGAAAGGAGAGGACTAATGGAAACGTTATATCAAATTTTGGGGATTATAGGCGCGGTTTTAATTGTATTTGTATTGTACCGCAGTATTAAAGGACGCCCTGATCAATTCAGTAAGGAAAATTTAAGTAAAAGCTTTTTTACCATGGGTGTTTTAGGTGTTGGCTTAATAGTTTTTGTAGCCCTGCTTATATTGATACTCAGAAACAGTTAAGTTCCATTAACCCAATATTCTTAACTTTCAATGTTTCGAGCTGGCTGTCCAATAGTAACCTTCTCGTTCACTTAAATAATTATGAATGTTAGGGTTATTGATGGGTTGTTGGCTCGAGTCAGCATCGAGCATGCATTCCTCGACATAAGTCATTTGGCTGCTGTCATCAACCAGCAAGCGATACCATGGATTTCTGGTCGCAAATTCCCGCTGCAGGGCTTGTGGATTGTAGGTTCCTGATGCCTGAAATAAAGGGTCTATATCCACAATAATGGCTCGATAACCAATTCGTTTGTGAATGACTAAATCGCCAATATTAAATTTTGCAGTTTTGTCCATTATTCATCCTTAAACACTTAATGAATAATGTATCGGTCCTTTTAAGCAGAGCTTGAGTTAATTCTATGAAGACTTTTAGTGCTTGCAGCGCCCAGGAGAATACCCGCCTCATAAAGGAGGTATAGTGGAACGGCTAACATAATCTGAGATATTACATCGGGGGGAGTCAGGAGCATACCAACGATGAGAGAGCCAACAATTACGTATGGGCGAATATTTTTCAGCGTGGCAATAGGAACTATATTCATACGCACCAATACCTGGCAGATTAGTGGTAGCTGAAAACAGAAGCCAAAAATTGTAAGCATGCGGGTGATAAAATCCAGCGCATACGCCATATCAGGCATTAATTGCACTCCCTGAGGTAATGCGTGATGAAACAGTTGAAACATAAATGGAAGGATGAAATAAAAACAAAATAAGACTCCAATTATAAAAAGTATCATGCTTGTCAGAATTGCTCCGCGCACCAGATGCTGTTCCGTCTTATAAAGACCGGGACTTATAAAACACCAAAGATGATAAAGAGCAACCGGAGATGTCAGAATCATTGCTGCATTTAGTGCCAGTTTTAGTGGGGTTAATACCGCAGAGGTAATTTGCGTCGCAATTAGTCCTGTATGATGAGGTAAGGAATCGAGGAGAGGTTTTACCATAAAAGCAAAAAGATCATTTGCAATAAAGAAAAATAACACAAATAAGATTATGAACCATATAAGAGTAAGAATAGTGCGTCGTCTTAACTCGAGCAAATGAAGGAGCATGGGGTCAGTATGAAGAATAGAGTTATTGTTAGGATAAACTATTCATTATTAATTTCCTACCATCAATTTTAGAACAATTTTTACCTGTAATTAGGTAGGTTCATCTGGGTTTAATAGCCCTGCTCAACAGCCACTGGATCCCGCGAACAAGTCGCGGGACG
>JAUXYG010000202.1 GCA_030694525.1 Legionella sp.
GAAACCGATCTTAAATGGCTTGAGACATTAACCAATAAAAACAGCAAGAAATTAGATATGCCTCGTATTGAAGAGCATACGGAAGAAATATTACGCTTGCAATCGCGATTAGCTTCATTTGAAGTTGAATACGGTCTCACCATCAGTGAAATTAAAGACATTAATCGTAAAATGTCTATTGGTGAAGCGAAAGCAAGACGTGCTAAAAAAGAAATGGTAGAAGCCAATCTTCGGTTGGTAATTTCCATCGCTAAAAAATACACCAACCGCGGATTACAATTCCTGGATTTAATTCAGGAAGGAAATATTGGCTTGATGAAAGCGGTGGATAAATTTGAATATCGTCGTGGATATAAATTCTCCACTTATGCCACCTGGTGGATAAGACAGGCCATTACTCGCTCCATCGCCGATCAGGCACGCACCATTCGTATTCCGGTTCATATGATTGAAACCATTAATAAACTCAATCGTATTTCCAGACAGATCCTCCAGGAAACTGGTCGTGAAGCAACTCCGGAAGAATTGGCTGAAAAAATGGAATTAAGCGAAGATAAAATTCGAAAAGTCCTAAAAATTGCTAAAGAACCCATCTCTATGGAAACACCCGTTGGAGATGATGATGATTCGCACCTCGGTGATTTTATTGAAGACAATAATATCGAGTCACCCATTGATATGGCAACCGCAGAAGGTTTGCGCGAAGCAACCCTTGAAATTCTGGAAACCTTGACTCCAAGAGAAGCCAAAGTTTTAAGAATGCGGTTTGGTATTGAAATGAATACCGACCATACCCTGGAAGAGGTGGGCAAACAATTTGATGTAACGCGCGAGCGTATTCGTCAGATTGAAGCGAAAGCTTTACGCAAACTACGCCATCCCTCTCGCTCAGAGAAATTAAGAAGTTTCCTTGAGGGCGACGAAAATTAATTAATACTTCGCGTATTTTTTAATTACATCCGATTGACTGAGTTAGAATTAGTTGTAAACTTACTAATCTAACTCAGGTTTATAAATAACCATCCAATTTCGCTGTTCCACTCTAATTCTGATAATTAATGAATGAATTCTCTCGTTAATTCCTATACCATAAAATTTTCTCATCTGAAATTTAAGGCTAAGGATAAATTATGGGACTTCTGGTTGAAGGTGAATGGCGAGATAACTGGTATGACACCAGCAATACGGACGGTGCATTTAAAAGAGAGTCCTCTCTATATAGAAATAAGATTTCCAAAGAAAAAAACGCCCCATTTCCTGCCGAAAAAGACCGGTATCACCTGTATGTATCATTAGCATGCCCATGGGCGCATCGCACCTTGATCTTTAGAAAATTAAAAAAGCTGGAAGATTATATTGGCGTTTCAGTGGTCCATCCCCACATGTTGGAAAATGGTTGGGAATTTAAGCAAGGGTTTCCAGGTGCTACAGGTGATGAATTATACGGATTGAAATATCTTTATGAACTATACCATAAAGCAGATAATGACTATACTGGGAGAGTAACCGTCCCAGTTTTATGGGATAAGAAAAAGAAAACCATAGTCAGTAATGAATCCGCGGAAATAATTCGCCAATTTAATACATCATTTAATGAACTCACCGGTGATAATCAGGATTTTTATCCGGAAGCTTTAGCAAAAGAAATTGACTCCTTTAACGATAAAATATATCACACCGTCAACAACGGTGTTTATAAATGCGGTTTCGCTACCAAACAACATGCCTATGAAGAAGCATATAAGGATTTATTCGCAACATTAGATGAGCTAGACCACCATTTAAGCAAGAACGAATTTTTAGTAGGCAATCAAATTTCCGAAGCAGACTGGCGATTATTTACAACATTAATTCGTTTTGACGCCGTATATTACAGCCACTTTAAAACCAATCAACAAAGAATTAATGATTACCAATATTTAAACCCCTATCTGATTAAGCTATATAATCACCCGGGAGTAAAAGAAACCGTAAATTTCGACCACATAAAACAGCATTATTACTTCAGCCATAAAACAATAAACCCGACACAAATAGTCCCACTAGGACCAAAACTGAACTTAGAATACGAGTAACAAATTAGCTAAATAAAAAGGGAGCTCAAGCTCCCTCCTCCAATTTGAATTTACCTTGATTTAAAGTGCTAATCACGGGATAATGAAAAACTAAATAACATTTATTTACAAACTGATTTAAAAAACAGTAGAACATTACATAAATTCAGTTTAAAATAACCCCCTCTTCAGGGCCCATAGCTCAGTTGGTCAGAGCAGCGGACTCATAATCCGTTGGTCCAAGGTTCAAGTCCTTGTGGGCCCACCAATGAAATCAAGTAGTTACAAGTAGTTTTCAGAAAATCACAAAAATTCATGTAGACGCAATGTAGACAAATTAATAGAAGTCGTTCGATGAGCCATTGTATTAAGGAGATAATTCATGATAGGTTTTTTCGAAGCTCATGTAGGATTGATAACTGCTATAGTCGGCTTAATAACTATTTTTGCTATTCTATTTTCCCCGGTAATTGCCTTAAAGATTCAAAAAAAAATTGAAAAATACAATGAGCAAACCCAAAGAAAACTGTATATTTTCAAAACTCTCCTTGCTACTAGAGCTGACACAGTTTCACTTGAACATGTTCAAGCATTAAATCTTATTGATATTGAATTTTTTAGTGAAAAAGAAATTAGAGGTGCTTGGAATATATATCGTGATCACCTAAATTCCTACCCACCAAACCAAGACGAGAATACTCAAGAAAGATGGGAAGAAAATAGAATAAATTATTTCACAGAATTGCTGTACAGTATGTCCAAATATTTTTCGTATGACTTTGATAAAGTAATACTAAAAAAGGGGGCATATTCACCAATGGCTCATGGAATTTTGAATATGGAGCTTGCTCTCATACGTAAGCGCTTGGTTGAATTGTTAAGTGATGAAAGAGCTCTAACTATAAAAATATCTGAGCCAACGAATCATGGAATGAAAGAGATTTAGGATTTAGCTTTGAGTAAACACCTGCTTTAAAAGATCCCCCCCTATTTTAGGTTTCACTACTCTGAATTAACATCACAGTAGAACAGCATTACTGTCAAAAGCTAAAAGCGAGTAGCAACTGTCTTGAATTAAAAATTCAGGACAGTTGCTACTCGCTATCTCTTCTTTCCATTGGCAGAATGTTTTTCCGGGTCTTTCCCAATTACGGGTGCACTAATCAAGAACACAAAACTTAAAAGATTAATCCTCTTTCTTATCATTGAATACATGAGCCTTCCAAGCATGAATATCCACACTGGATTTAATCAACCCATTTAACATATCTGGAAAATTGTCTACAAGCGCCCCTGCTCCCTCACCCAACACCTTAGAACCAAGATATTTTAAAGATGACTTTAAAACACCATTGAATGACCCATCAGGTGCTCAAGCCTCAATTAATGCGTTTTTAACCTTCTTATGTTCATTCTTAGGAATATAGTATTCAATAACTCCTGAGACGGCGTTTAGATTCATTCTTACAACGGTCTGACTAAATGAACCATCGGAAACATGCCGATCTCTTTTAGCCTTTTCTTTAAATAAACTCTAAGCAAAGGGCTTTCAATATCTAATACAAATAATTCCCATCTTTTGCGAAATCTGCATTTAATAAAGCCTCAATAATTTTTTCATCTAGAATTTTGTTATCCTCTAGTCTAACATCATAATTATAAATAAGCTGAGATGCTTTAGTTTGAGTAATACCTAACTCAGTCATAAGACTATAAAGAGAAGTATTATCATCAAAGATCCCAGTATTTTTCAGTAGCTCAAAAATAAGGTACTCAAGTTCTGATTTATTATGTATTCCAAATGCAGGATCTGTAATTTGGGATAAAAATTTTATTAAAGCCCCTTTTGTATCTTGACTGTTAGCCGAAATCCTTTTCGATATATCCATTTTTGTATCCAAAATATATAGTTTATATATTTTAGTAGATATTTTTATACTTTAAAAAATTAGCAAGCGTAGGTCGAGGCAAAATCCAACCTTATTACCCCGTTGTTTGATTTTGAGAAAAATGAAATGTCGACCGAATCATCCGGCTTACGCTTGCTGGGAGGAACGATCTTTAGCACTGCGTTTCATTCAGGCTACGCTTGCTATATAATAAAGAATATATTTTAAAGGAATAAATGACTTCGTAGAGGCAAATTTGTATGTCCGAAAATAAACACCGAGAATCCTCCAATTCTCTTTTGGGTGTGCCCATGGAGGATATTGCCAATTTATCAGTTGATGAAATTGTAAATAACAAGCCAGCAGTTACTATGATTTTCCATTACTATAGGAGGATGGAAGATGAAAATACATCTCTGAAAAACGAAAGAAATACTCTCCAAACTTATGTTGATGCATTTAACAGAAAAAAATCAGATTCTGCTACGGCTGCAATTCTTTTATTGCTTAGTAATATTATAATTGGTTTTGGAATTAATTTACTAACCGACTCTAATCCGCAATCAGTTAACCCTGGTGGGATACTCCTTGTGGTAGGAGTAATAACAACCTTATCAGGGTTATATTTTCAATTTTTAAAAGATAAGTCGAGTCAGGAATGAGTATTAGATATATTTTTAATACAAGCGGTGAATATGTTGCTTTCTTACTCAATAAACAGGTGTTTTCTCCACATGGCGTATGGCTTGGTTATTTGCCGCAAGCTAATATTGTCTATAACACTGATGGAACATATATGGGGGAAATATCAAATGATGATCGAATTATTAGAAATAAGCATGTTAGATTTCCTAAGTTACCCAAGCCCTTGCAACCCATCCAACCCATGTGCCCCATGAATCCTATGAGAAGATTAAGAATGCTACGACTCCCCCAGCCTTATGAAGACGTATTTGAGACCACTTCTGGCCCTGCTATAAAAGCGTTGAGCGATGATTTTTCTTATTTGTTCGGGGCTTCTATTTGCGGCTCAGATTTAGAACAGACATTCCTCGGCACAATTTCAAATAATAGATTTGATCAACAATCGATACTCAATATTTACGGAAATTTTGGTAGCAAATATTCTCAAACATCCATATTTAATCCGTACAGTCCATTTGGAAGTGCATTTGGTGAATATTCCGCTTTAAATAAATATTCAAACAAACCTCCACGAATAATAAAGAATAATAGCTTTGTGGCGTCGTTAACTGTAAATCAATATATGTCTGGAAATAAAATAGATACGAATAAGTTCCTCCGTTGGCTAGGAACCTTGAATTAGCAGTATTGTTGAAGCCCTGACTGAGGGGCAGCAAGCGTAGCCTGTATTAGACGAGGTCGTAATAAAGGATGTACTTCATCAAGCATCCCTCTTTTCATCTGTATTTGATATAATCCCCATCGTCCAACTTAAGGAAGCTATGTCATGGTACGATACCTTAGGGATTATTCACCCGGCGCCAGCTATTTTTTACATTAACTCTATTAGACAGACAATCTGACTTTCTAACAAAGCATATCAGCCATTTAAGTAATGCTTTTTGCAAGGTAAGAGCAAATGATAGTTTTATAACTCAGGCTCTTGTTGTTTTACCTGACCATATTCATTGTATATGGCAATTACCCTTTGATGACTCAGAGTATTCAAAACGAATAAGATTAATTAACAACGAGCTCAGGGTCAGGCCTTGAATTGTGAATTATCAATTAAATATCACGGTTATGAGTTTCTAATTCGCAATTCAAGGCCTCACCCTCTAGGTTTCTCAGATACCTGCAAAAGCTTTTAGGGATATACTGACTGGTATTGACGGAAACCAAGCTGAGGATGCTCTTAACAATTATAAAGACTAATAGCAAGTAGGGTTGGCAACACGAATTATCTGCCCTGTTCCATCGTTGAATAACTGCATCAACAAAGGTTTGATGGTATGTTTTTAATTACTTTAAGGATTTTTAGATATTTGATAACGCAATAAACTATGATTCAACTGAATAAAATATAATTTAAAAAACATCATATACTATGATTTCCACAACATAATATACTATAATTTCTACATTCCTTTATAAATTGAAATATTATGAAACCTTCAGAAAAACTGGCGCAGTCACTAGAAGTTTTACACAATCTACAAAACCAAGGTAATTACGCTATCCAATCAAAAGATATAAGCCGTACTCATAGAGAACGACTTGTAGAAAATGCATTTTTAGAAGAGGTTGTAAAAGGTTGGTATGTACCTGTTAAACCTGATGAACAAAAAGGCGAAAGTACGGCTTGGTATGCTTCTTTTTGGAGTTTTTGTGCTTCATATTTAAACGAACGCTTTGGTGACGAATGGTGCCTTTCCCCAGAACAATCTTTACTTCTTCATTCAGAAAATTGGACTGTGCCTAAACAACTCATGATACGCAGCCCCAATGGAACAAACCGTAATATGGAGTTGCCTCATAATACTTCTTTATTTTCAGTACAATACAAAATGCCATCTACTCAGGATATAGAGATTAGGCAGGGCATGCGAGTGTATTCAATAGTGCCAGCATTGCTCTATTGTTCACCTAAGTTTTTTTCTCAATATCCTACTGAAGCACGTTCTGTTCTTTCAATGTTTAATAGTGCATCTGATTTTCTGCATTATTTATTAGAAGAAGGACATTCTTGGATAGCCGGAAGAATTTGCGGTGCACTTCAAAATATTGGCAAATCTCACCTGGCAGAAGAGATCAAAAAAACCATGGAGAGTGCCGGTTATCAAATCCGGGAAGAAGATCCGTTTTTAACAAATACCCCGATAGATTTTTCCGCAACTTATAAGCCAGCCTATCGAAGTCGTTTGGAAGTTATGTGGCATGATATGCGCGAAACAGTCGGGGAAAACTTCCCTAAACCCCGGCCTACAACAATTGATATTAAAGGATATCTAGAACAGGTAGACGAAAATTATGTCTCAGACGCCTATCATTCTCTATCTATTGAAGGTTATCAAGTAAGTCCAGACTTAATTGAAAAAGTTCGTTCAGGACTTTGGAATCCTGATGCTACAGAACAAGATCGAAATCACCGTAGTGCATTAGCCGCTCGTGGATACTGGCAAGCATTTCAATCTGTGAAAAAAAGCCTTATAGAAATATTAAATGGAGACAACCCCGGAAAAATAATACAAAAAGAACATGGGGATTGGTATAGAGAATTATTTCAACCTAGCGTTGCTGTCGGTCTTTTAAAACCTACTGATCTGGCAGGATATAGACGAAGCCCTGTATTTATACGTCAATCAAAACATATTCCTCCACGTTGGCAAATTGTTAGTGAACTAATGGAAGAATTTTTTCAGTTAATAACTCAGGAAAAAGAGCCTGCCGTTAGAATTGTTCTCGGACATTTCTTTTTTGTTTATATCCACCCTTATTCAGATGGTAATGGCAGAATTGGCCGTTTTCTGATGAATGTTATGTTAGCGAGTGGTCATTATCCATGGACCATTATTCCTGTAGAAAGAAGAAACGAATATATGGAAGCGCTAGAGCAAGCTAGTGTTCATCAGAATATTACTCCTTTTAGTAAGTTTATTGCTAGCTGTATTGAATGATAAATTAATTGGCATAAGGATTTAATTCATAGAGCTTTGAGCTACAGCTTTATCATATTTTAATGTCATGTTAAGAAAATCCGAAATATTTAACACGTCTATCACCTCATGTTAAAAAAATCGGATTTTGTTAACATGAAATGTGCTTAAGTACACAGAAACTCTATATTTGTATAATATTTCTGTGTACTTAATTTGCAGATACAATAATTCTCGTAGGTAACTAATCAATAAAAGTTGCAGGGGATACTTTAAACCGCTGGGAAAGTTTCCTTATCTGTGTAACATTCAATTGACGCTTACCATTTAAAATCTCCGAAACAACTCCCTGACTTCCAATTTCATTTTTTAAATCAATTTGATTTAATTGACCTTAATCTATTGAAATGATATCACTGCTATTTTGAATGATTAGGTTAAATCATGAACGAAAAATTTGATTTTACGCAAGCTAAACAGGCCCCCATAGTGCGTGCATTGATGAAGAGCTATCCAGAAACGTTTTTCTTCAGTTCACACAGAACGTATCCAGCTCAAGACACCCATATTGGATCCAAACAAGATTTACTGGTTTTTTTGTAAACCGGACAACAGCTTACCAGTACATAAAAGAGGACTCAACCAAAGATATCTTGCTGTGGCCTCAGCTGAAATTTTCGGAAAAGGTACCAGTGATGTCCGAGAAATACTGGGTGTATGGAAAGTTTCTTCCCAAAATATTCAATTTAAAGTTAAGCCTCCTGAAAAGATTCGCCTGTTAAAATCAGCAATTTACACGACTATAATGAGCAGGAGTCAATTCTTTAATCTGAAATCTTATTTTAAAATTGAACAGGAAATCGGGCAGCGTATTTCCCATCTTGCAGCGAAATATCCACCCTTTGATTTAGACAACTCAATTCATCTAATGATACGCAAGCAACGGGGTAAAAATTTACTCGACTTTATTGAATGGCAAGCACTCTACTCGAATAGCTTTTCCGTATTAAACTATTTACTACTATGCCGACGCTTATTTCAGAGTTATGCGCAACAAATACATGCAATTAAATTTCTCGGAAATAATGAAGATGAGCTCGTTCATCGTGATATTAAACCGGAGAATATTATCTTTGACCCCTCAGCGCCTCAGGCATTTAAATTCATTGATTTTGCCTTCGCGACCTTTAAAAAAATAACCAGAGAACAATTAGGTACACCCTTATATATGCCGCCAGACCATTACCTTAGTTATACCGACAAATTAGTCAGTAAATCGACCGATATCTTTGCGCTGATTCTCATTTGCACCGAACTTTCAGGAGAGGGAACACGCTCGAAATTTAAAAAACCATCTGAGCTTAAAGAACATAATAAAGACATTAATTTTCCGGATTTATTTAAAGCACTTCAGCCCTGCACTATACCCATAAAAGAGAAAATCCGAAATTTATGGCGTGATGGCACTCGTTTTGAATCAAGCACACGGGAACATCTTACCCATGAGTTCATTATTGCAGAATTAAACCAATTCATCATAACCTATTGTAAAAACATGACTGCACAAAGTGCCCACCTCCAGTTTCGGCTTATTGAAATCCAAAGCAAATTAAATCAATACGACCAGCTTCCTTCAGCGATTCAGGAGCAGTTAGAATTAGAATTTTTAGCTGTTGAATGCCTTAATGAATCGAAAACACTCCCTGTTGATTGCCTCAAGGAAAACCAATCATTAGATACTTTGTGGACGGAACATCGCAATGTTTTACTTCAACCTTTGTTACAGAAACTCGAAAATAGAGAATTAACTCATCAACCCCATACATTAAAGAAATTACAAGCAGCCATACATTATACGCATTTATTAAATCCATTAATTATTGATGCTTTATATCAGGATCCTGAACTAGCTACGGAACCAGACTGTGAATTTGCTATACTGCGCGCCTGAATTTAATTTTAACAAAAATTACGCCTTACGGAACATCAAATTAACTCTATCTTTTACGATTCATCATCAGTTTTCCCACCACTTAATAATTGTTCGCAATCATTTGCAGATAAGGGACGACTAAAATAATAGCCCTGCACAGCGACAGCTTCCTGGATGCGTAATGAATTCACTTGTGAAATACCTTCAAGCCCTTCAACAACCACTTGCAGCTGTAAACGGTGAGCTAATCCAATGATGGCTTCTAAAATAATTTTATCATGCTCTTTCAACTGATTTTTACCAATCAAAGATCGGTCAATTTTAACTTTACTTATGGGCAAACGTGTCAAATTAGCCAAGCTAGAATAGCCTTTGCCAAAGTCATCAATGATTAAATTAATTCCTAAATTTTTTAACGCCTCAATTTCTTTCATAATGTTGGCTGATTCGATAAGAACAGATTCAGATAACTCAAGCTCTAAATAGACCGGTTCCAATTGGGTTTCTGCTAAAATGTCGGTAATTAATTGGCTAATAGATTGCTTTTGAAATTGCAATACTGAAAGATTAACTACTATAGGCAGTCTTGGCAGATCTTTATTTTGCCAGTTCTTAACTTGCTGGCAGGCTGTGCGCAATATCCATTCACCTACGGGAAGCATAAACGGCGTTTTTTCAAGCAACTGAATAAACTGCTTAGTTTCTAATAATCCCTTTATTGGATGTTGCCAGCGCAGTAATACTTCAATACTTATAATGCGCTTGCTCACTACATCAAAGATTGGCTGATAAAATAAACAAAACTCCTGATTCGCTAATGCATTTTTGAATTCAATATCAAGATGATGGTTTTGCTGAATGTGTTGCGTTAATGCCACTGAATAAAACTGATACTGATTTTTGCCCAGCTCTTTAGCCCGATATAGGGCCGTATCGGCTTGCTTTAAAAGCCCCTGAATATTCGTAGCATCTTTTGGGAATAAACTGATGCCCGCACTGGTTGAAATATAAATAGTGTTGCCATGTATAACAACAGGAGCAGCAAGTTGCTGATAAATTCTATCTATAATGACTTTAACCTCCAGGCTTTCATCAATGCTATCCAATAAAATCACAAACTCATCGCCTCCCATACGTACTGGCAAATCACCAGCCCGTAGACAGGTTTTAATCTGCTCTGAAAAATAGATAAGTAATTTATCACCGACTTCATGCCCCATAGTGTCGTTAATCGTTTTAAAATAATCCAAGTCCATGAAAATTATGGCTAATTGTTTGGCTTCACGTGATAAACGCAAGGCGCTTTGCTGAAAAATTTGAAAGAGCAGATTACGATTAGCAAAACCGGTCAACGAATCATGGGTTGCTTGATAATAAAGGTAAGCATTTTCTAATGAGATGACGGCCTGGGAAACCAGGATAGTAAGGCCTTGTAAGTGTTGCGCGGTAAACGAATGCTTAATCATAGTATTTTCAAGATAGAGAATGCGTCTTAGTTGGCCTTGATAAAAGAAAGGAATTACTAATACTGATTTAGCTTTAGACTGCTGTAAATAAGGGTCTAAAAATTGGATGTCGTTAGCGACATCCTGTATCAGCACCGCTTCTTCAGTGCGTTGCACATAGTGAATAACTTTGAGCGGTAAATCTGCTCGTGTTTCTACGTTTTGTGCATCTACCAACCAAATGCGTTGTTGCTTTACAGTACCCTCAGCTTCGATAAGCCAGGAATTGTCCTTTTTTATGATAAGTACACTGCGTTGCGCACCCGCATTTTCAAGCACAATCTGCAGTAGTTTTTTTAATAACTTATCGAACTGTATTTCACTGGCAATTGTTTGAGTTAATTTGAGAATTGCCATAAAATCTATGGAAAGATCACTGCTGGAGGTCGATGTTTGGTTGTTACCCATATTCTTTGGCTGTAAAGATGTTTTATAACTGTCATATTCATAAAAAGATTGAGGATATTGTTGCTTCAGACGCTGGCAAAGTGCGAGTGCTCCCCAACGCTCATACCCATAATAGGCTTCGCGAAAGTAGTGTTTTGCTATATGCGGTTTGTTTTGTTGTGAGTAAAAGCGAGCAGCACATTCATTAATAACGCCTGTAAGCTGAGGGGAATTATTATCCAATGCAAGTTGAGCCGCTTGATCGTACATATCACTCGCCTTGCGATAATTTTCCTGGATAGCGAATATCTCTGCACTGAGTATTAAGTAATACGGTTCAAAATTAACAGCGCACCATCCTGACCAACGCTTAAAGACCTTTTGAATAGCGAAGAGCTTCTTTTTATAACGACGTTGCTCATTGATAGTAGCTGTTTTGTAGTTCGCAGCTAAACTCAGAGAATAATATAATTGTCCTTCGACATACGTGATGGTTCCCAGAGCTGAATCTCCATATGCCTCTGCATCCAGACCCGTTGCGATTGCTAAAGAAAACTTACCGGTCAAATAGGCGAATTTTATAGCACAAAAGTAAAAACATGCCTTTTCATGCTGCGTTTTGCATTCAGTAACCGATTGAAAGGATTGCGCTATTTCTTGATCAAAATTTTTATTCGTTGACGAATGCTGTAAGTTTATTACTGAATATTCCAATAAGATCCACACCGGATAGAAATAGTCATTAGGACCACGTTTCTTTAGTGCTTCTCTTATAGTGCATGAAATGTCAGATAGTGGGTAACTCAAAGCATATTGCTTTAAAAAATGGCTTATAAAGCTATAATCAGCGGTCGCTAAATCACCTGTTTGTTGTGCTAATTGATAACTGTGTAAGGTATAATTCAAAGATTGAGGAAGTGGATATTTCCAAAAATGGAGAAAATGCCCCATACAAAACTCCACTTTAGCTAATACAGAAGGATCGGGGTAATATTCAGCAAGTCGATAAGCAAGTGCAACGTGCTTAAAGCTTGCGTCATAGCGCTTAAATACATGAATTAATACAAATGCATAAGCTGCAAAACAATATGAACTTTCCGGTGTGTATCCATAGCGTAATGATAGTTTAACAGCATGAAATATGAGTAAAACAAATAACTCTTTGTTCGAAGTGATATAGGTGGAAGCGTATAACTGATTTAAGATTTTTTGTAACAAACTGTATTCATCACTTGCTCTCTGAGTTAAATCTAAATTAGTAAATTTTTTACCATACAATCGGTATTCGATAGACATATATGCGTTTAAAATATGATAAGGTTTGGGATATAGAGGAAGATCAAGCCCGAAAAGATGTAATACCGCCAATCCCTGCTGGAGTGCATCATTATAACGGTTCGCAAGGCTAAGACGTATGATATCGAGCTGATAGACCAACATCCTGTCAAGCTTGGTTTTAGCTTGCTTGAAGAGTATTGCCAAGTGCTGCTCAGCAAGCTGATGCTCATCCGTTAAAAACTCACTTTCAGCCAGGCCACAATATAAAGCAAAGGTCAGGTTATAATGATGCTTCCAGGTGTCTTTTGGTAATAAGGAAACTGCCATACTGAAATAATTTTTTGCAGCTTGGTAGGCCGCAACAGCTTTTGCTTTTTTGCCTACTTGCAAATTAAATTCAGCGAGCTCCAATCTTTCTGCAGGATTGGTAATTAACAATGAAGCTTCATTTAAATGACGTACGATTTGGCCAAGACAGGTTTCATCACTTGAATTCTTATTCGTGCTCTTTAATAATAAACGACCAATGTTTAAATGTAATTCACGTCTAAGCTCAGGCACAATAAGCTGATAGGTGGCTTGCAGAATACGGTCGTGTTTAAATTGAAAGATAATCAAATCTTCTGATATTTGCGCATCAGTGAGGTTGTCGTCCATCAAATCGAAGGTCTTATAATCGCCGCAGACTAACTGGATGAGGTTAGCATGTAAGGCTTCCTGCAACAAACTCAGGGTGAGTGATACGGATTGTTGACCGATAATCGATAATGTGTGTAAATCAAACTGGATACCAATACAAGCGGCTAATTTAAGCTGATCTTGTGCCGGCGGTGATAACTGCTGAATGTTGGTGATAAGCAGATCGACGACATTTGCTGTCATATGCTGCTGCTCGATTTTCCTAATGTCCCATTGCCATCGGCCTTTTTCGTAATCGAAAATTAATAGATGATTATGATGCATGGTCTTGAGGAACGCATGGATAAAAAATGGATTACCCTCAGTTTTTATCTGCAGGATCTCTGCTAAGGGTTTTGCTCGAGCAAGTCCGCAGCCTAGCATATCGGCAAGTAGTTGTTGCAAATGAGAATGTGTCAATGGTGCTAATTTAATAGTATTTAGGACCACTGCATCAGCCATTAGTTTTTTTTGAAATTCGACCAATGGATGACCAAAATCTATCTCATTATCTCGATACGTTCCAATCAACATAAAATAACTATTTGCTGTATCCTTTAATAAATGTTGCAGCAGTTGCAACGACGCATTATCAGCCCATTGCAAATCATCTAGAAAGATAACTAATGGATAATCTGCCTGGCAAAAAACCTGTATAAACTGTTGGAATGCAAACATCAGCTGGTTTTGAGCTTCGCCAATGCTACATTCTAGAGGTGATTGCGGGCCAAGCAGTGGTTTGATCGCAGGAATTAAAGCCAGCAGTGCATGCCCCTGATTGCCAATTGACTGCTGTAAAGCCTGTTTCAAGTGATTTAATTTTTGCTCAGGTTCTGCCAATACCTGTTTAATCAGGTTTTGCAACGCATCAATGAGAGCACTATAAGGTTTGTTCTGCTGTAATTGCTCGTATTTACCTTGAATAAAATAACCTTTACGGCAGGTCAGCGGTTTATAGATTTCTTTAATTAGAGAGGTTTTACCGATCCCGGAATAACCCGACACTAGAACCACTTCATTTTTCCCTTGACTAACTCGCTCAAAAGCTGCAAGTAGCTCTGCAATAGGCTCTTCACGTCCATACAATTTTTGTGTTGATTGGAGCTGATCACTGATATCAACAGTGCCTAAGACAAATTCAGCGATAGTTCTTTTTGATCGCCATTGTTTAGCACATTCGCTTAAGTCCACTGCCAGACCCCGTGCGCTTGCATAGCGGTCTTCTGGCATTTTAGCCATTAGTTTGATAATAAGCTTGCTAAGCATAGAAGGAATATTTAGAGAGAGTGATGATAGCGGGGGCGGAGTTTTTGCAAGATGACAATGCACCAGCTCCAGAATATCAGTTGCACCAAAAGGTAGCTGGCCTGACAGCATTTCATAAAAAGTGACTCCCAGAGCATAAAAATCGGTGCGATAGTCAATACTTCGGTTCATTCGGCCCGTTTGTTCAGGTGATATGTATGCCAGTGAACCCTCTAAAAGATGGAGGTTATTATAGGTTTGTGTTTCCTCAAGCAGCTGTGAAGAAATACTAAAATCCGCCAGTTTGATGAGCAGAGTATAAGGTTGAATAATGATATTAGCAGGCTTAATGTCTTTATGAATAATATGTTGTTGATGTAACTCCACCAAAGCCTCGACCAGCTGTAAGGCAATTGTGAAAAAAGCATCCAGCTCCAATGGCTGTTCTTGTAAAAAACTCTTTAAGGTCTGACCATTAATATCTTCTAGAACTAAAACAGTGAGATGACCTTGTTGAATGAGTGCATAGGGCTTAATAATCCCTGGGATGTTAAGTTGATTGAGTAAAAAATATTCGTGTTGCAAGTCTGCGAGAATTTTAAGGGATGGGTGTTCTGAGTTTGGACATTTGAGGATAACCGGAAGATTATCAAGAAGCCGTACCCCCCGGTAAAGTACCGTTTTGGGGCTTTGATAAAGCAGTTCCAGTATCCTATAGCCTTTAATAGCATTCATACTTACCGGATATCCAAAAACAAATTTTATTCATAAGTTCTTAATGGCCTTGGATGAGCTATGGGCCCGACAACTCAATCAAGTAAAACAATATGAATAAAATTAGTCATATATGATTCAATAATGTTCTTAAGTATAGTATTACGTTGTGTAAATTTCATATTATCGTATTTCAAATTTAATGTAATGGCTTCATAAAGAGGGTTATCCAGTGCTGTTCTGTAACGTAATGCCTCTTTTGTAGGTGAACTATATAAACCTCGGAACTGCTGTTAACATTGACTAACGTCGAGTTATTTAAATGAAAACATCATTAAGACAGGAAACCAAGGTTAGGGAAGACACTTTCTGAATCCTGGAAGGCGAGCAGAATCAAGAACAGGCTTATTGTGCTAAAGAAGGCACCTTATAAAATGTTTTAATTTTATACTGCTATACCTAACAACGAGCCAATACCTGCACTTACAAGCATTGCTATTGTTCCCCATACCACAACACGCAATGACCCTAAAAAAATTCGAGCTCCGCCAACCTTTGCTGCGACTGCTCCCAGTAATGCCAAAAATAGAACCGCCATTATTGATACTGATGGAATAAGGTAGATTCTAGGAACAATAAAAATCATTATTAGCGGTAATAATGAGCCAAGAGTAAAACTACCGGCTGAAAAAAGCGCTGCCTGAAGTGGGCGCGCACTGGTTATTTCAGTAATACCAAGCTCATCGCGAGCATGTGTGCCTAATGCATCTTTAGCCATCAATTGTTTTACAACTTCTTTAGCCAAATCAGGATCCAATCCACGATTAATATAAATAGCAGTTAACTCTTCAACTTCATTCGGTAAACTCTCTGCAAGTTCTTCCTGTTCACGTCGTAGTGCAGATTTTTCTGTATCCGCTTGAGAGCTTACTGATATATATTCACCTGCAGCCATAGACAGGGCGCCAGCAATTAACCCTGCAATCCCTGCTACAAATATTCCATTGTAAGGAGTTTGAGCAGCAGCTACACCAATCAATAAGCTCGCAGTAGAGATAATACCATCATTTGCACCCAATACTGCAGCACGTAACCAGCCAATTCGCTCAATTCGATGATATTCTTTATGTTGCATTTATATCAGAACCTATATTAAGTACATTTACGTCAAGGTGTTACAGAGTCACTCTACTGGTGTATCAGATATCTGTTTATATGCCGCATTTTCTGGGATATCTGTTGCCGAGTAAACACTGATTATTTTGAATGGTTTCTTCGCGTTAAGATTAATAAAATTATGAGAAATTCCTTGAGGGATAAAAACCATATCACCTGCTGTAACAGTTGATTTTTTGCCATTGATGACAGATTTAGCCTGACCTTCAACAACAAAGATAACTTGATCAAATTGATGTGTTTCGAGCCCGATCTCATTGTTGGGATTGGTCTTAGGTGTGATATTCATCAAAACAACTTGGGCATCTTTACCTGTCACCAATGCTATCTTCCAGTTTTCATTTTTTTTTGCTATTTCAAAAACCTTAGGGGAAATGACTGCATTTATTTTATTGTTAATTGCCGTTTCTTTAGAACCTGCGAATAGTGATGAGGAGATTAAGCCTGATACTAATAATGAAGAAATAAAGACTATTTTAATTCCGTTTATTCTCATAAATACTCTCCATAATTTTAATTAGCTTTCAATATATCAATTTACATACTAGTTTAATACCGATCTTAACAATACAGGCAATCTAATTCATTACTCAATAATCCAATCTAATTATGGCCATTGATTGTCCTAATTTATCTGTCATTATTTTTCGATGAGCCATTCAGTTTGACAATAACTCTCCAGTTACCTATATTTAGCTAACAGTACAATATTAAGTTAGTTATATTCACTTATTTAAGCTTAATTATGACTAACAATAGCATAAATATAGGCAAAATTTCATTTCTAATGCGCACAATTCAGATGATATCGTTAGACCCTTAAGGGCTCAGGCAATGAAGGAGACTCTGATATGTCAGAGCGTATTAATGAACTCTATACATACAATCCACACCGCCATGTAAAAATTTGGTTAAGTAATAAACGGCATGTATTCATGAATGAAGAAAATCAAATGCGTTTATTAGAAACACGATATACTAATCCTGACGATATAATTCATTTAATCTACGATTCTTCCTTGTTAGATACGCATGCTTCATCTCAATTAATTGAGTTTTGTACTAATTATTCGATTATTCCTGTAGACGCTCATGATTTTTATCATTTATTAAAAACGGAACAAGAAAAAAGGTTATACGAATATTATAAAGATGAAGTAAATCATTTAGATGAAGGCGGGAATTTAGCTGTTGCCAGTGACATTTTGCGCTGGATTTCCTTCGTATATAAACTTGGCACTTATACAGATTTTGATGTATCAATAGACACTACCAATCTTCCTGATTTGCTTTTTATTAAATCTCCTTTAATGATGAATATAGGCAGTATTAAAATTGCTAATAAAGAATTAGTACTTGCACTTAATGATTGTATTGCAGTGGTTGCGCCTGACGCAGTTAAGACAGAGATAGAAACCATACAAAGCGGCCTAATAAAGGTGCTGTCTATGTTTTCAATTGATTTTATAGAAAAAGCAGAGCAAACCATTTCAAAAAAAGGATTTATCACCAATCACTTTATTCATTTTCTAAAAAATCGCAGTGAACTCGCTTACGTCGTTAAATCCAAATCTTTTTTTCAAAACGAACGTCTTTCATCGAGAAAACTCCGGGAACATATCAATAATATAATGACTGATAAGAAACAATTTATCGAATTTAATAAACTAACCTCTTCGGATGATGAGCCTTTAGTAATTAACAGATTAAGAGAAAACTTTAAAAAGCAATTAGGGTTCATCAAAAGATTATTCCTTTATAACGAATACTGCGACATTAAGAACATTTTGCAACTTCCGGAACAGGAATTTCTCGCTGTTTTAATGAAAAAAGAACACTCACTTTATTTAAAATCGATCGTAAGATGTACCAGCGGACCCGGGGCAATAGCTAATTTTTTATTCGCAGGTTCTGTATTTAGCTCACAACATATTCGGGAAAAGATCGCTCCTTACTCATTTTATACCCAGAATTTACATACTGTATTTGTTTCAAAAAGTTCTTTTAAATTACATGATTCTATTTTTGCCCTCTTAAACCATTTAGGATCAAAGGTAGGGGAATTGAAGGATTCATCCTGGATAGAAGAAGGAATAAAATCACAAGCAGTGCGCAGTGATATTATTCGGCAAAGAAAAGAAAGGCTGCAAGAGAATTTAGCTGATATTTTTATGAAATTGAATACCCAAATAAAATATCAAGTTAATGTACTCATGCGAGACTCAACAATTTATTCAATGTTTATGAAGAAAAAGAGAGATAATTATATCAATGCGTTACTCAGTATTTTTCATTGCTTTAATCAACCTACAATTAATGAATTTGATATAAGTGCTTTTCGAAAAATATTATATAAATTTTATTTACAAGACCAAAATATTATTGATAGATTAGTCTTTAAGCAGTCCCAAAAGTTAATTCAATCATTAGAGCATCATGTTCATGAAACATTCTCTTTAGGCTTAACCAAAGAATTCAAAATCAAACTCAAATAATAATGCTTAATTAAGTAATTCCACTCATTTACTTAATTAAATGACATTTTTTTCCTAATTATTACCGCTTTAACAGTAATTTAAAAAATTTAATATAAACTATATAAAAATTATCTCAAAAAAATGGAATTTTTACCTGCAAAGCAGTAGTTTAGAGTTAATAATCATAAAAATTTAAATGGGCGCTTTATTTAACCATTTTTACTGCTATAACAGTAAATATAATTATTTTTTACTGGTGTTCCATGCCCACGTCAGAGATTGCCAATTTAGTCTTTTATTATCGCAAACAAAGCGGCTTATCCCAACAGGAATTAGCTAGGCTATCAGGTGTCGGAAAGACCGTTATATATGATATTGAAAAAGGGAAAGAATCGGTGCAGTTGAACACATTACTAAAAGTGTTTGATGTTTTAAATATCCACATAAAATTTGAAACGCCTTTTCCTCAAACAACGGATAATAATTCATGAGAAAAGCATACATATCTGTGAATGGCATTAAGACTGGCACATTAAAAGAACTAGACGTGGAAAATATCAGTTTACGTAATTTGACTCGATCAACGAGCCAAGCGGTTGAATTTTTGATTACTGAAATCAGGCGTCTTCTCAGATAAAAAAAATTCGGTGACGCATTTTTTTATAACATTAATTTCAGGAATGGCTCTATATAGTTATAGACACTATTAGCCCTACTTGTACTTTCTCTCTAAAAAACCAATAATCTAGTTAAAAAACTCTGAGTATCTATGGCTGATCAATTTAAAATAGCATTAAGAAATACAATAAAACAAATACGTGCTCGATTGTCTGTTTCTTATCGTATCAGAGCATCCAATCAAATCTGTAATCGAATTAAAGCTCTTGATCAATACCGCAAAGCCAAGCGGATCGCTTTATACTGCGCTGCCAATGGAGAGGTCGATCTGCATTCTCTCTGGGATAGTGCCCCCTTACATGGAAAATTTTGTTATTTTCCGGCAATAAACGAAAATTTAACCCTTTCTTTTTTGCCGGCTACCCCTGCGACACCATTTAAAACAAATAAATATGGCATACAAGAACCGGATGTACCACTAGAATCAGCGTTGCCTGTGGAGCAGCTGGATTTAATTTTAATACCTCTAGTCGCCTTCGACACCCAATGTAATCGTCTTGGAATGGGCGCAGGATTCTATGATAGAACATTAAAAAATAATACCAATGGCTGTTTAATGGGCGTTGCTTATCAATTCCAACATCAGGATTATCTTTATGCAAATCCTTGGGACATACCGTTAAATGCAGTGGTTACTCAGAAAAGAATATACATTGCAACGAAATAATCAAAAGCACATTGAGTTTTAAAAAAAAAGACTTACTGACTTATACCCAAACGCGCGCTTGAATCGTTTATTTAAAAGATGCAATAATGTGAGTTACAAATTACCTGATACATTTTGGTAAATTTAAACGGATTTTTACATTGAAAAAACTTGTTCTTTGCGGTCTCCTTATCTCTCCCTTGTTATTTGCAGACAATATATCTCTTTCAATAATGGGTGGATTCATTACCTCCTCATTAAAAAATGAACCTTTGGTCGAAATTAATAACTTTGTTACTAATGCTTATATAACCAATAAAAATAATCATTGGGGTGAGTTTTGGGGTGGAAGTCTCGCTCATTCGTTTGAAGAAATAATTCCTCATGTTAATTTTTCATTGGGCGTTGCAGGATATGCAATTCAGCCTGGAGAAGTTAAGGGAACTGTTTTTCCGTTTATCAATGAAGGAGTTTTTGACTCATTAAACTATAAATTTCAGGTTAAAAACAACTCGCTCATGATTGAATCAGGTCTCTCATACGGACTTGGCAATTGGCGCCCCTTTATCATTGCTGGAATAGGTAAATCATGGAATCGCCTGGAAAATTATAACGAGGTACCAACCGATCCAGCATCCAGCGCAACCGCTCTCCCTTCATTTAGAAATAATATTCATCACACGCATGCATATGAATTAGGATTGGGATGCAGCTATTTATTGTATGAAGATACCCGACATAATATTCGTTACATGACTTCAGCAGGATACCGTTTCTGGAATTTAGGAAAAGGTGAGTTAGAGTCTTTTGCCGAGCAAACGTCAAATTCTCGCTTACATAGCAACAACATAAAGACACAAGGTCTGGCTGTTTCACTGGATGTTTCCTTTTATTAATTATTTATCAGGATAATTGGCAATGAAAAAAAGCGTTTTATATAGTGTTTTATGTCTTGTCTTATCATCGTTACATGCTGGCGCTATTTTGGAAATTATTCCCAGCAGCTCTTACCCCATTGCCATAATTCCTGGTGGTCAAACCTCTTTAACCTACACTGTTAAAAATAACACATCCAAAACCCTTTCTGCGCTGACAATCGATGCGGGTTTTGGTGGCGCATCAACCCTTCTCTCACTCTTTGTTAGCCTAAATCAGTGCGGGGTACTCCCACCTGCAAGTAATTGTCGATTCACTATAACGGTGCAGGGAATGAACAAAACAGGCAGCACCACGTTAACTCCTAAAGTCTGTGCCTATAGTGGTACTGCTTGCTCAATACCGGTATTAAATAATCGAGTTCCTATAATTGCCAGCAATAATATCCCCAATACATCATTCCCTACCCCTTATGCCGGGACTTTCTATCCCATATATAATCTTGGTCCAGGTCAATGGATTGAGCCTGATTCATCGATGCCATTTAATCGAGTCAGCGCTCTTTTTGCAGCTTTCGCACACGCTTATCCGGTAGGAAATGGAGCAATTTTCAGTTACGAAGCAGGACAACCTGATGAGCCACGGAGGCTTGCTCTTCTCTCATCAGTTGCTCGTGGTGTTAACCCATCGATGAAAATATTAATCTCATTGGGCTGGGGGAAAAATGATTGGACTTTTATTAATAATGACTATGTAAATAATGCTCATTTATTCGTACCGAGTGTTATCCAATTTATAAGAAATAATAATTTGGACGGAATGGATATAGATGATGAAGAAATCGGAGGTACAAGTGGGAGCATCCCGCAAGAACACTTTAACGGCGTCATTACTAACTTAAGAAATGCCTTGAATTACGCCTCATTACAAGATGGTAAGCCCTATTATTTAACGATTACACCCGCAGGAAATAACTCCCAACCTGGTGGCCTTGAAGATACTCAGGTTGATGCTAAAAATGCCTTTAGTTTTAATTTGATTAACATTCAAACTTATTACAATGGCAATCCTTCTTTTGGCCAGGATTTTTTTGATAGTCTAATAGAGATCGGATACCCTGCTTCGCAAATCGCTAATGGAATCGATACCGAAAATTGCAATCCGGTTTTTCCAGATTATCTCAATCTGGCAGGAATGTTTAATTGGAATATGACGGCAGATAGCGCCTGTAATTTTCAATATACCATTCAACTGGCAGATCTCGTCGGATATTACGGTTAATATCCGATGAGCTATGTATAGGCTTTAATATTAAATAGCATCATTTCCAACTTCGCCTGTCCTAATCCGCACAACCTGCTGTAACTCGTAAACAAATATCTTGCCATCACCAATTTTACCGGTATAGGCCGATTTACAAATGGCTTCGATTGCCGTTTCCACCATATTATCAGGCAAGGCAAGTTCAATTTTAATTTTAGGCAAAAAATCAACCACATATTCCGCCCCCCGGTACAATTCTGTATGACCTTTTTGACGGCCAAATCCTCGGGTTTCCGAAATCGTAATTCCGGGCACACCCACTTCCATTAACGCCTCATGAACATCGTCGAGCTTAAAAGGCTTGATGATGGCAGTAATCATTTTCATATAAAAATCCATGGTTGATCAATTAATAAATTAACCTGAATCTGAAGGTAGTCCTCTTCAGGTAGTTTTGTTACACTGTCAGCAAAAATCACCTGGAGTTCTTATGTTCGACCCCAAACAATTTGATGATATAGCCACGAAACTTTTCGCAACCCTCCCCACCAGTCTACAGAATATTGAAAAAGACATTCAACAAAAATTTAAAGAAGTATTACAAACTACATTTTCCCGAATGGATTTAATTACTCGAGAAGAGTTTGATGTACAGTGTAAAGTACTTGCACGTACTCGGGAAAAACTGGAAGTCCTTCAAAGTCAGGTGGAAACTTTATTGATTGAGCAAGGGCAAAATAAAACAGATAAATAAAACTGTGAGATAAACAGTTTAATCGTCATCCGGATTTTGATGATTTAGTCCAACCTAATAACAGGAAAAAATATGAATCTCGCCTTCACCAAAACGCGCAGTACCGTAGGTATTCTGGCACAACCCGTGTCAGTAGAAGTTCATTTGTCTAATGGCTTACCCAGCTTTGCTATGGTAGGACTTGCAGAAACTGCTGTAAAAGAAAGTAAAGATCGTGTTCGCAGTGCCATCATTAACAGCCAATTTGAATTTCCTTGTCGCAAAATTACGGTTAATCTGGGACCAGCCGATTTACCCAAAACCGGGAGCGGATTTGATCTTCCAATCGCGTTAGGAATTCTTGCAGCCTCAGGGCAAATTCCTTATAAAAAATTAATCAATCATGAATTTATCGGGGAACTGGCTTTAAGTGGTGAATTGCGAGGTGTTTCAGCCATAATTCCCGTTGTTTTGGCAGCCCATAAAGATCAACAGACATTAATCATTGCCACGGCCAATGCAAATGAAGCCTCCCTTGCGGGACATCAGGGCGTAATGACGGCGCATAATTTACGGGAAGTATGCAGTTATTTATGTCAGGATACGCCGCTTCATCCATTACCACCGCAACCGATTATGACGTCAACCGAACATGATATGGATTGGTCTGACATCAAAGGTCAATTTCATGCCAAGAAAGCCATGGAAATCGCAGCATGCGGTGGGCATAGTATCTTATTGAGTGGCGCACCCGGCAGCGGTAAAACGATGCTGGCGAGACGCTTTAGCACTTTATTGCCAGAACTTTCAGAAACCCAAGCTTTAGAGTGCGCAGCAATAAATTCAATTAGGGGTAAATTAACCAACTTTGCTCAATGGAAGTCGCCACCTTTTCGAGCCCCACATCATACCGCCTCGCCCATGTCCTTGGTAGGAGGGGGTAATCCGCCCAAACCCGGAGAAATTTCGTTGGCTCATCATGGTGTTTTGTTTTTAGATGAACTACCTGAATTTAACCGGCAAGTACTTGAAACCTTGCGAGAACCGCTCGAATCGGGACATATATGCATTTCACGCGCCGCAGCTCAAACTGAATTTCCTGCGCAATTTCAATTACTTGCGGCTATGAATCCCTGCCCTTGTGGACAATGGGGTAATGCACAAGCCAACTGCCTGTGCACGCCAGATCGAATCAGCCGTTATTTGGCAAAACTCTCAGCACCGTTACTTGATCGAATAGACATGCACATCACCGTTCAAGCGCTGTCTCAAGAAGAACTGATTAAACCTAATGATAGTCCAGAAAAACAAAGTGACATTATTAAAGAAAACGTAATTAAAATTCGAGCCATCCAGATGGCACGCCAGAACTGCATCAATGCAGCACTTAGCGCCAAATTGAGTGAGCGAGTATGCGAATTGGGTGAAGCAGAACAAAATTTCTTAAGTCAGGCGATGACTAAATTAAAATTATCAGCGCGTGGCTACCATCGGCTCCTTAAAGTTGCCAGAACGATTGCTGATATGAATCATCACGAACGAGTATGCCTCCCCCATCTGCAACAGGCATTATCCTTTAAGCAAACCCTTCAATCTCCAAAATGAACACATCGAATGTTGGATATTTAAAGAGGTTGAAATTAAAATAGTGAGAAAAGATACTGGTAAACTTAAAAAGATTAACCCTGTCATACTCGCGCACTTGGGCATCCCCTCAATTTATGCGCATACCATGCATAATGCTTCTTATGTGCATTTATCATGCATAATACTTCTTTTGTCATCCCCGCGCAGGCGGGGAACTATCCAAATATTTAGCAAGATGCCAATTTATTGCATGGATCCCCACCTTCGTGAGGAAGACAACTTATTAATTCACAACCTTATTGTACACTAACATTTTGAGGGGATACCCAAGTGCGTGAGGAAGACAACCCATAAATTCACAACATTATAAAATGATAAGAGGGATAACTCAGTTCCTTGGCGCATGAAAAATAAAGGCGATTCAGTGACATTTTGCTTATCAAAACGAACCAAATTATAAAGTTTAATTATTCAAGATCGGAAATCAAACCATCAAAAATCGCCATGCGCGCATAAACCCCATTAGTCACCTGATTTAAAATCAGTGATTGTGGACCATCAGCGATTTCACTATCAATCTCAATACCTCTATTAATAGGTCCAGGATGCATTACTAACGCATCTGGACGCGCAAAGGCCAGGCTTTTTTTAGTTAATGCAAAATTATTTCTATAAGTGGCTAAATCCAGTTGCTCATTATCCGCCAAACGCTCATGCTGGACTCGCAAACATATGACTACATCCGCATCAGCAAGACCGTCTTGCAGATTATTTGTAACCTGACCATAACTTACAGTTTCTGGTTGCCAAATTTCAGGACAAATAAAACTTAGCTGTCCCACGTGTAATTTACTACATATGGTTTGAAAAGAATTTGCTACACGTGAATGTTTGATATTCCCAAGAATTGCAATTTTTAACTCATCCAATTTAGGCTTTTTTTCTATAATCGTCATTATATCCAGCAATGCCTGACTGGGATGTGCATGCGTTCCATCACCGGCATTGATTATATGAATACCTGAACCCAAAACATCAACCAGCCTTTGTTGCAACCCATTTTGCTTATGACGAATAACAAAATATTTAATCCCCATAGCCACTAAAGTATGAAGGGTATCTTCAATAACCTCTCCTTTGGTTTCCGAGGAACCCTGCAAATCAAGATTGATTACTGGCATAGATAGATGTCGGGCAGCAAGCTCAAAGCTCACGCGAGTACGGGTACTGTTCTCATAAAATAATTGAGCGACTGTATCGGAGGGGTATGCTGGATAATTTTTTTGCTGCTTAAAAGCAAAACCTCGCTCAATTAATCGTTCAATTTGATGAGTAGAGAGCTGGCTAATTTCTATAAAATGATCCATAAGTCCTGATTAGGCAAGGTAACCAGCCTGCAATTATAGCATAGCGATTTCTTATTATAATCCTAATTTCCTATCATATTCGAGGAGCTAAAGGCGCTTTATTCAGGTGAATTTAACCATTGTTCGAGGATAATACAGGCAGCGATACCATCAATCTCGGTTTTTTTGAGTTTACGATAACCGCCCTGTTCAAATAACCGCCCTCTTGCCTCGACAGTAGAGAGACGCTCGTCTACGAGAAAAACAGGCAGATTAAATTCTTTTCTTAATTGTTTAGCATAGCGTTTGGCAGCAGCAGTCGTATATAACTCAGTATCGTCAATACAAGTAGGAATTCCCACAATTAATGCCTGAGGACTCCATTGAAGAATAAGTTTTTGCACTGCATTCCAATCAGGGATACCTTGTCTCGCTGCAAGAGTGGGTAATGGTGAAGCACTGCATGTTAAACGTTGACCTACTGCAACCCCAATCCGTTTATAACCAAAATCAAAACCCAAATAAACATCAGGCATGGCCAGCACTTGAGGTAAGTTGACTCATCTTAATGCCTAATGTGGTTCCAGCATATTCCCAGCGATCTTCAAAAGGTACGTCATACATAATTTCTGATTTATAAGGGCATACCAGCCAAACATTATCCATGACTTCTTGTTCCAATTGATGATCAGTCCAACCTGAATAACCTAATGTAACTAACACATCCTTAGGTCCTGAATCTACAGCTATTGCCCGGATGATATCATTTGATGTAGTCACCGTCACCTCATCTTGTAAAAACAAACTCGACCTCCACCCACCCGTCTGTTTGTGGATTACAAATCCTCTTTCAGGTTGGATAGGCCCGCCAAATAATAATGGCATGCTGTTTTGTTCCTTGCGCAACGGTTCAATTTTAAGCTGTTCGAAGACTATAGACATAGGAAATTGCATGGGTCTATTAATGATTAACCCTACAGAGCCCTGATCGTGATGCTCACAAATATAAATAACCGTTCTTTCGAAATTAGGATCATTTAATGATGGCATGGCAATCAACAAATGATTCGCTAATGTGTTGATAATTGCCATTAGTGAACGCCCCCTAAAATTTATTACTATTCCCTTTATTATACACCATAAAAGTTTTTATTTTTTACATAAAGATAAATATAAAATCAATATGGTTAAATATTAACGATTAGTTTAAATATGGCTGTTTTAAAGTTTGCTTATAATTAGAGCCAGTGAACATTTACTTTCCTGGCCCTTGAGGTAAAGTATTAATAATTGAGACTTTAATATATAAGGCTGAATTGAGGGAAAATGGCCGGCCGGCTGAATAAGAAGTCGAATTAGAATCAGCGTTTTGTGTTCCTTCAGCAGTTCCTAAAGGAACCCATTTATTTAAAGGAGCCATGATAGTAGTGTCCACTTGCTGATTATCAAACTGTTGACCACCTTCTACATTGGCTTGCTGACGCACCCTACTTACAGAGATTCGTACTTTTGATCCCTGCAGCACAGGCTGTACGATGAGGCCATTTTGAATATTATGTTGTTGATAGGAAACGCCTGTAAAAAATCCTACCCCTACAGAAGTTACAATAGGAACCTGCTCTCCAGTTGAGACCAGAGCTGACTCACCATTCATAACTTGCACCGATTGACTGCGCTGCACTTCAGATTGTGGCTGTGTGCTATACGACACATCATTACTGTTTTGCTGACTGAGCCAATCAGGATCACCTTGATAAATAGCAACATTGAACGTTACTGGCGGAACATCAATTTTATGTAACACATCCCTTATTGCGGTCAAAGTACTTGGATTGACCTTAACAATCACCGTTTGACCCGTGCCACTTATTTTCTCGCCCGGCTGTAATAAAGGCTTTATCAACGCCACCACTTTATCAGCTTGTAAATAATTAAGCTGAATCACTTTGGTCATTGTGGGCACAGCAAAGGTACATGTAGCAAAAGACAACAAAAGCCATAATCCAAAAATTTGTCGCTTATTCATCCTGATTCCTTGCTTTTATTGAATAGATTGGTCTTTCAATCAAGTGTAGCAGCAATCTGTTATTCGTAAATAAAGTTCTGTAAATGAGTAGTTTTGTTCCTGGTGAAGTTTGGGTATAATCGCCTAAATCGATCTTCAGGGATACGAATCATGGGTAGCATTTTTAATATGTTTGGGCCTTCACCTATAAGACCTATTGAGCAACACATTCGCAAGGCACATCAATGCGCGAAACAGCTGTACCCATTTTTTGAAGCCGTTTTAAAAAACGATTGGAAAGCTGCTAAAAATATTAAAGAAAAAATTATTTCTTTAGAAAAAGAAGCCGATTTAATCAAACGTGACTTACGCCTGAATCTACCTACTGGCTTGTTTTTACCCGTCTCACGTACCGACTTGCTCGAACTGTTAAGTGCGCAGGATAAAATTGCCAATAAGGCAGAGGACATCGCAGGATTGATTATCAGTCGCAAAATGGTCCTCCCTGAATCACTTGTTCCTCCCTTCATGCCCTTTTTACATCGATGCATTGATGCATCGAAGCAGGCTTGCAAGGCTATAAATGAGTTGGACGAATTACTTGAAACCGGATTTCGCGGAAGTGAAGTTAAAATTGTTGAGGAAATGATTCTTAAACTTGATGAGATTGAACATGACAGTGATGAGAAACTCGCTGATATTCGTCATCGTATTTTTGAATTGGAAAAGGAATTATCCGCAATAGATATAATGTTCCTTTATAAACTGGTCCAATGGATCGGTGAATTGGCCGACCACGCACAGACCGTGGGCGGACGCCTTCAAATTCTCATAGCCCGGTAATTATTTTCTATGGATTATTCAATTATTTATCTGTTAGTCGCTGTTGTTCTTTGTTTTTTGATGACCTGGGGCGTTGGTGCCAACGATTTAGCGAATGTCATGAGCACGACTATGGGCTCCAAAGCAGTAACGGTTCGCCAGGCCATGCTTATTGCCATAATCTTTGAATTTGCCGGTGCCTTTTTGGGTGGCAGCGGGGTTACCGAAACCATGCGCGATGGCATCATCAACACAAGCCAGCTTTCGGATCAACCTCTGGTTATGATTGAAGGAATGTTAGGTGTGCTCTTTGCATGCACCATATGGATGAACCTTGCAAGTTATCTAGGCGTACCCGTCTCCATTACCAATGCCTTGGTGGGCTCGATGGTGGGATTTGGTGCAGTGGTACTAGGTCCTAACGCCATCCATTGGAATCAGGTCGGTCGAATTGCGATCGGTTGGGTTACCTCCCCAATGATTTCCGGTATTACCGCATACGCATTATTCATCAGTATTCAACAAACTATTTTTGTGAAAAATAATCCCCTGGCTAAGGCCAAGCTTTACATTCCCATTTATCTCTTTCTAATTGGCTCCATCCTATCCTTTATTACGGTGTTTAAAGGCCTTAACCACTTCGATATTCATTTAAACTTTAAACAGAATCTGGCAGTCACTCTGGCCACCAGCATCATCATTACTATAATAGGTATGATTTTTATCAAACGCATCCCCGAAAACCCAAAAATAAGACGCCGGGAACGATTTATCCAGGTAGAGAAGTATTTCGCCGTATTAATGGCCATGACCGCCTGCGCCATGGTTTTTGCCCATGGCTCAAACGATGTAGCACTTGCCGTAGGGCCACTGACTATAGTTTATAGTCTGGTAATGAATGCAAATCAAGTATTCGATGCGAATAATTACCCGTCCTGGATTATTCTCTTTGGTTGTGTTGGAGTGATCACCGGTTTATTGATGTACGGCCGTAAAGTAATAGAAACTGTAGGCAGCGCCATCACCGCCCTAACCCCCAGCCGCGCCTTCGCAGCCACCCTATCTGCGGCAACCACGGTAGTTGTGGCAACCAGCACCGGAATCCCGGTATCTGCCACTCAGACCTTGGTGGGTGCGGTTCTTGGTGTAGGATTGGCGCGTGGTATCGGCGCTTTGAATCTTATCGTAATCCGTAATATCTTTATGTCCTGGATCCTAACCCTGCCAGCAGCTTCAATATTGACTATATTATCTTATAAGTTATTACATGCGCTGATAAGTTAAAATGATAGTTCGAAATAAATATTGCATTTAATGTTTTTTTATGAAATGCGTAATGTTCTCTTAATATATGAGGCATATACTAACTACATAAAGTAAAATTAAAAGGTGTAAATCATGGGTAAAATCGTAGAGTATACCGGTAATTATGTTGAGGTTATTAAAGCATTAAATTTATCAGAAGGTTTTTATAGCGAACAAGAGACCAAAAAGCTATATACAGATGAAATTGAAAAGGATCTTGGAAGAACCGATTTTTTCAGTCTAAAATCATCTCGGGCAGAATTACAAAATCGTATTAGAAGAGAAACAGACGCTCAAACACATTTTTCATATGCTCAAGGTAATTTTGATGGGCGAATATTCTCAAAGCCCTTAATGGGATTTCAACCTGGAATCCTGCTTCAAATGGCAGACAAAGCAGACGATCCTTATTTTACTAAAACTATTGGTTTAAATTATGTCGATGATAAGGGCATTCAATGTGGTTTTGCAATAAGCGCTTATAGAAATGATAGCAACCTCGATATCCCCTCCCAAGAGAGGGAGTACTTTTACATCATCACTCGAATTGAAAACGTTAACCTTGAACCCGAGAAAAGAAAAGTAACCGTTATTTCTAACATTTCAGATATTGCCAACCATGAATCTGCAGACCCTGAATCTAAAAATTATAATGGAATTCAACCGACCGAATATAATTCTAATCCAATAAATGAAAAAATAGACAATTTAGTCATCTCTGAAGATTTAAGTTCCTTATTGACTAATGTGTTTGATTCCGAAGGCTCTTTATCTTTCAATAAATTGAATGAATTAGTATCAAGATTTGGTAGCACTACTCTTGATAATCGAGACTTTAAAATTAAACACATTAATTCGTTCATCAATTTTGCTGAAACATATTTGAAGCAAGATGAAAAATTGCAAAAAGACATCACTCAATTAAAAAATGATATAAGTTCGGACGTCAATCTTTTTAAAGGAGAAGGTACTGATAATTTAATTATCTCCCGATTGCACGATTTAATTTCGAAATCAATAAAAACATATAAATTACCTGAAACAGCCGATAAATTATTAAAAGCAAATGATCTTAATTTATTTATTTATAATCTTGAGCAACAATATTCGCATTTACAAAAGTCTAAAATTTTAAATGTTAGCAAAGAAGAAAATCAACAATTTAGATCAAAAATTAATATACTTCGTCATTATGCGCAATACCCCTTTAATGTCGATATTGATGAATTACCTGAAATTAAGAGTGTAAACAACTTTGATAAGTTAATTAAATCTACAGATTTAATTGTTATTGATTATGATCAAATGCTTTCAATTCTTGAAAATTCTCAGGAAAAAATGCCTCATTTAGCTGACTCTTTTGCTGATGAAATTGAAAGGCTTATAATTGATGGTAATAATAATCAAAGTGCTCCTAATAATAACAAATCTCATTTATCCAGGCTTATTGACATCATAAATAAGGGTCGAGAACAAGAATTATCTTCAATAAAATCACCATCTGAAGTTATCGCACCGATTAAACCAGAAGGAACCTTTTTTAAACGCAATGGCACTGCTCTTTCTATAGGTATCGCCGCAATAATCGGTACCATCGGAATAGCTCTAACATTAACAGGAATTCTCGCCCCTCTAGGAATTGCTTTAAGCGGTATTGGTTTTACTTTAGGTCTTTTAGGACTAGGTTTAGGAGCTGGTGTATCTCTAGTTTCTGCAGGTTCCATAATAGCTAAAGAAAACAATCATCAAGCTCAACTTGAAAAATACCCACACGATAAAGAAAAATACGATGCTGATGTTAAAGAATTCAATCTTCTTCGTGAAAAAAATAACGAAGCTAAAATTGAGATTAACGATAGATATTATAATTCTATAAAGCTTATAGATGAATCCATCATTAACATTATAGGAACTCCTAATGTTCAGGATAAACCTGATGAATTTTTGGATAATGCTATCAATATAAAGGCTTCTAAAGACCTAGAGGTTAACGAAGATAATAAATCAGACGATCTTCTCAACATACTCAGTGAGCCAGAAGACCCTTCAGATCTTATACTGAAATCTACAGAAACTTCATATCAATCTGAGGCAAAAGCCAGAAGCACAGTAACTACTTTAGATAAGTTATTCTCTGAAGGGGAGAATGCGCTACAGCAAGCAAAAGAAATACAATTGAACCCTAAAGTAACCTCCGCAAAAGAAACAAAAAAGGTTACAATTCTTAAAGAGACAAATGAAGAAGATATAGAAACACCAGATCATAAATTTAACTAGAGTTAACCCCTGTAAGGATGTAAGAGATATGGGCAAATTAAATAATTTTTATAATGAATCGCTATATTCAAACAACATCAATGAATATCGAACAAAATTAGCGGAAAAAAAATCTTTTTTGCTTATAGCGAAAGAAAAAATTAGAACAATTGAACAATTATTGAAAACTGAATATTATGAAAAACTAATAAATTCGCAAAGTGCTATTGCTGAGATAGAAAACAGCTCGAAACAAACAAAAAACCCTGAGCAAATTAAAGAGTTACAAGACAAGAAAAAAGAGCTGAACGAATTTATCACCACTTTAGATAATGTTTTTTATCATTCAGTGAATCGCTGGCAAAAATTCAAAAAAAATATTGAAGATACTGAAAATGAGATTAGAGAGATAATAGAACAAAGGCGTTCTACACATTCTGACTCTTCTAATGTTAAACCTGGTACTTAGAAGTCTGTTCAAAACAGTGGTGGGCTGATCTAAAATCCCACCACAAAACTATCTTCCACAGCTTTTATATCGAACCATTAAAAGTTTATAATCCCATTAATACAGTACCTATTTGCAAATTTATAACTAAAAGCCTTTTATAGACATCAGCAACTCTCTAAGATGACTAATCCTAAATGAGAGAATCTGACCATTTTTGCAGTTCAAAAATTTCTGTAGCACTATTTCCATAATATTCTCTTAATAAAAAAAGTATATAATGCGAGCACAAAAGTTGTTTTTAGGGCTGGCAATGACTGATTTGATAAAATTTACATCCACCTTTAATAAAATGATTCAGATATTAAAATTACCTGATTCTTTTAATGAACCCCAGCCTGATAAAGAAACCTATCTCAGTGAGATTGAAAAAGATTTATCAAGGACAAACTACTTTAGTCTAAAACAGTCCATAAGCATCATAAAAGAAAGGCTCTGCACTACAGATAATTTGGCTCATTATAGTTACAGTCAAGGCAATTTTGATGCAAGAGGGATTTCTATTTTCCCAATTACAGCTCACCCAAAATTTCATGTGCAATTGGAATTAGCAGGAAAAGAAAATAAAAACTTCGATATGGTGCTGCAAACTTTTGCAACAACTTATATTGATGATGATAATCAACTCTGTGGTCTGTCAATCACCGCGGTGAGAAATATTGGTGATAAGAAAAAAACCTTTGAAAATAGGGAATTATTTTATAATGTCACGATAATAAAAAACGTAACTGCTGAAGTTGATAAAAGACAAGTAGTATTTATTGGTAACCAATATTATTTAGACGATCATCAGATTAGTGCCGGGACGGCAGTGAAGTCTGAAAATATTTTTGCCGAAATCACGCCCATAATTAAATCCAAGGCATTATCTACGCTTTTAATCCCATTATTTAATAAATATGGAGCCGTGTCATGGAATGCAATGCAAGAGCTTTCATCACGAATAACACCCGGAAATCTTGACAACCGTGATTTTATAATAAATCAACTTCAATATTTTTATAACTTTAGCCATAAATACTTGGCAAAAGATCAAAAACTGCAGGATTATTTAAAACAGATAACTTCGAATATTCATAATAATATTAACTTTTTTAAAGAACATAAAGATAATTTAATTGAAGATATTTTTTTGAAAGTACGCCAAGCAATTTTTAGAACAGAATTTAAATACAGCTCGGATGGGTTCCATTTTTCCAATAATCTGATGCATCATCTATGCGACCTTGAGAAACAATTCTTAGAATTAAAACCCACGTTGAGTGAGAAAAAACAATTTCAAGAGCAAGTAAAAAAATTATTCGCTCATATTCTGACCGCAAAACCAGTTACATTTAATTTCTGTACTAAAAACGATACCACTTCAAATGTATTAAAAAATGTAACTCACTATATTAATTATTATATAATTAAAGAGTACGCTTCTAAAAAATTACAAAGTGATTTTGCTATATCCCTCGTATCAAAATACTTGCCGGAGGAAGCAGAGTTTGTAAAATATTTACGCGATGAAGAAGATAATGTTGAGTTCTTTACTACCAATTTCCCAAAAAAAATCCAATTAATATTTCTTAAAATTGATGATTTTCTTAAATTAAAAGAGAATAACGAAGTTATTAAAACAGAAATAGACCGCGCAGAATTATCTGAGCAATTAATTTTATTAAAGAATAGAATTCAATTAAAAATAACTCTTCTTAATAAATTAGATCCCATAGTAATTGAGCTGAATAAACTTAATGAATTTTTTGATGAGGCAATGAAGAATCATGCAACAAATATTGAAGAATTTCAAAATATAAGTTTTAGTAAGCTCATGGCTTTGGTAGATAAAAAAAATGAACATATCCTGCGCGTTCATCAGTGGGCTAAACACATTTATCCGGATATTCCTGAAATTCAAGAGCAAGTAAAGAAGTATTTAATATCAATTCTGGCTCATATAGATGTTCTTTATTATTATCAGTTTACTTCCAATGCCTTAAAAAATAGTTCCTCCCCAAAAACCCATCAGGGTCATTCAGAAGAGGCTATTAATACTGATCTTAACAATTTATTGATTAATATGGAAACCGCGATTAATCAAACATATAGGAAAGTGCTTATCGCTAATCAAGTAAAAAAAATCCTGCACCAGTCTAATGTAAGATTAAGTGAGCGTGTTTCAAGTGCTCTGATCGACGAAATCACCGTTATGCCAAATCTGGATATCAATAATAAAAAAGAGATTTGCTCTTTAATCTTAAATAAACTTAAAAACGAAACAAAGAGTAAACAAATCTCCATTGACAGAGAGTTTACAAATGCAAGGCAAAAAATAAATCCTCCACCAGCAATGAAAAATTCCTTCTTTACCCAACGCAATACCAATTATTTATCTATAGGTATTGGCTCGTTATTCTTTGCTTTAGGCATGGCCATGCTGTTTACAGGTATTTTAGCCCCTTTCGGAATCATATTATCGGGTATTTCCTATATTTTAGGTATTGTGGGTACTGGAATGGCTGTAAGTTCATTACTTATCAATGCGGGTCTCATTATTAAGCAAGAAAATAAACATCAACATGAGATAAATGCCTATAATAATACAAAAGCCAAATATGAACAGGATTTAGCTAATTTAAATACTCGGCATCAGACTGCGCTGAATAAGCTAGATACCGATTATAATGAGTCGATACAGGTTATAACTAATTTAAGTGACAATTTAGATCAAGCAGCCCACACAGACACAATTAATGCTCAACTATCCATGGGAATATCCACACAATACACTCCGAATCGAGAAAAATTAAATAAATGTAACCAGAATCTAACAAAGGCTACCAATTTAGCGGCAAGTTTTTTCACCTCAGAATATTCTGATGAGAAAGAAGAAAAAATCGCGGCTATCAATAACAAACAATTTGTAAAACCATTTGAAGTATAATTTTTATTTGCTAACAAGGACGCCCATGGGAAAAACATATACTTTTTATTTAGATTCAGTTAATACAGAATCGAATATTAATCCCTCAATGAAGCAATTAAATTTGCTTCTAATTCATTTAATAAAAACCTATGCTGAAGCAAAGAATATTATCCATACCGAATTTTATGACCCTGTTGTAAAGTGGCAAAATGAACTAGCCGAGATTAATCGCTTATTGCTTCAAACAAATGATGACAATGTCATTAACAGCATTTATAAGAAAGAAAAGGAAATTAACTTGGCGATTGATTTGGCATCAAAGGATTGGAATCCCCAGGTAGAACTCTTGAACCTTTTGGGACAACAAATTACTCAGCTGCAACAGCATATTAATATGATACAGGAACAACCAGAGCTTCCAAATCATATACCAACTAAAATTAATTGAGGTACAACGGGTTGAATGTTTTGAAGAGAGCTTAGATTTGGAATTGAATGTCTTTTTTCCCTACACTCTTTAAATTAAAATTCTTCCCAAATCTCACCCTTGTCGCTTTTATAATCTTTATTATCACGCATTAAAGCAATTCGTCTATTTTTCTCAATTTCTTTAAGCTGTGATAGTGATTTTGCATGGGTTGCATCAAATTCAAATAAAAATTTATCGTAAGGGCTTACAAAGAATTTATCGATATCATCATTCATAACCAAAATCTCTAAACGTTTAATACTGGTATTTTAGCTTTTTTTCGACTAAGTTACCATTCTGGAGCATGCAAACATAGATAAAATAATGAGGGAACAAATGAGTTTAAAAAAAGCTGAGTTACATGTGCATTTAGAGGGGACCATTACTCCTGAGCTTGCGGCAAAAATTGCTGCCCGTAATAAATTAGCCATTCCTAAAGGATTAGTGGCTGCGGATGGGGTGAGCTATTTATCTAAGGACTTTCTCGATTTTCTTAAAGTGTACGATACGTTGGCTGCATTAATTAAAACACCGCAAGATTATTATGACGTAACTTTTGATTATTTACAGTCTACTGCCCGTGATGGTGGCATTTATGTTGAGATGATGTATTCACCTGACCATGCAGAGCTATCAACTGGTATCCCCTCAGCAGAGCATTTAACCGCCATACAACAAGCGATTAAAGATGCGAAACAGCAATTTGGCATAGAAGGACGCATCATCACCACTGCAGTGCGCCATTTTGGTGTTGAATCTGCGGAACGAGTGGCGCACCAGACCCATAAAGACCGATTTCCCTGTGTTACCGGTTTTGGGCTCGCGGGAGATGAAGGGAAATATCCTCCTAAACTATTTATAAAAACATTTCAAATCGCTGCCGATGCTGATTTAGAATGCACTGCACATGCAGGGGAATTTGCTTCTGCTGAAGGGATGGTGGAAGCCATGAATTGTTTGCCTATTAAACGTATTGGTCATGGGGTTAATGCAATTTATTCACCCGAAACGATGGCGATGGTCAAAGATAAAGGGATTGCACTGGAAGTGTGCCCTACCAGTAATATTTTCCTGGGTTTGTTTAAAAACATGCAAGAGCATCCATTCGCCAAATTCTATGAAGCAGGAATTAAAGTAAGCATTAATTCAGATGATCCTCCCTTTATGAGCACAACCCTTGCTAATGAATACGAACGAGTACAGAAATCATACCAATACAGTGATGACACTATGAATAACATCACCCGAATGGCTATTGAAGCGGCCTTTGTTGATGAGTCCACTCGGACGGAATTACTAGCCAAAATTTAAAAATGTGCCCCTGTTCTTACTCCAGGGGCAATATTGGGTTTAATAACACTCTGGATACCAAATGATGCTCAATAGAGCCTGATTTAATTTGGTCTTAGAGGTTAACTCAGCCACGTTCGCTAGACTGAAAATCGTGTTGGTTTGAAATTGTGTCTGAGTTACTTCCAGACGCAGTCCAAATTGTTCTGTCAAACTAATTTCTGTTCCTAAACCATATTCGAAACCATGATTATTTTGATTTTGCGCAAAATTCAATAAAGGAATATCAGTACCACTTTCATAAAAGTCATGATTCACTTTAATGTAACGATAACCCAAGATTAAGAAACCGCTAGCGTTATCATTAAAAAGCATCCCGGGACGAACATTCACCCCAAAACCATGTTTTGATTTGGTTGTTATTGAACTCTGGTTATACTCTTCTAAAAAGGTTGTCGTTGCTTGATGTTCTGTCTTTACACCAGAAATTTGCCCATCGAATTGCAATCCCAACATCACTTGCTGATTGAACAAAAAATTATATCCTAAAGACAAAGAGCCCATAAAACCGGTATTACCTTGCTCCATTCTGGCTACATCGACACCATTTTCATCATAATCAGTTAATGATAATTCTGAAAAAACATCCTGCACACCAACACCTACCCCTGCATAAAAACCACTTCCCATTGCCATGGAATTAGTGGCTAAAAGAGATAAGAGAATAGATTTTATTATTATTTTTTTCATTAAAACTCCTAAATCACATCGGAAAATAGTCACTGACGTAACTAATGCAACAGGATAATAAAATTAGAGGATATTGTACAATTAAAAGAGATAAGAAAATGGGTAACTAATGCAAATCAGCCATAAAGCCAGGGTATTAGTGAGAATAATTTTATATCCAGCATTAAGTTAGTTTATTAATCCAGCGTTTTTCGATAACGTTTAAAGCCTATATATAGAACGACTACAGTAAATAAAATAATTGGTATTACCTGTTCCCATAATTCAATAATTCCATTTCCTTTTAATAATATCCCTCTGACAATAATGAGATAATGACTTAAAGGCAGAATACTACCTATCCATTGAGCCCATATCGGCATCCCCCTAAAGGGAAACATAAATCCAGACAATAACATGGAGGGCAGAAAAAAAAACATAGCACTTTGTACCGCTTGCAGTTGATTTGTGGCAACTGTTGAAAAAGTCAAACCTACTGCCAGGTTTGCGGCAATAAAGGGCAACGTTAAAATCAGAAGTAATATGATACTTCCTTCAATGGGTACATCAAATAATACTTTGGCAATTAACAAAATCAGCAAAACCTGAACAAAACCCACTAGAATAAAAGGGATTAGCTTTCCCGCCATTACCTCGATGGGTTTTAAAGGCGTCGATAATAACGTTTCCATAGTTCCATGTTCGTTTTCTTTAGTGATTACCAAAGCGGTTACAATCACCATGGTCATCGTTAATACTACCCCTAAAAGCCCAGGGACAATATTATATGCAGTAATAGCCAGAGGGTTATAGATGGCATGAATAACCGATTGATATGGAGGTAATTTAGGCTTAAGGGGGGATAGGAACCCATTAAGATCTTCATTCAAACTGATGTTTACCAATTCGTTAAACACTGATATCGCACGACTGATAGCGGAAGGATCGCTTGCATCAGCCTCCAGCAATACCTTAGGGTGTAATCCTTTCACCAAATCACGTGTAAAATTGGGTGGAAAACTGATTACAAACTGAACTTTGCCAGTTTTCAAAAGTTGTTCTGCTTCTCGGGCTGAAGTTTGAGGACTTATAAATTTAAAATAAGTAGAATTTTCCATACTCGAAAGAATTCGCCGACTTAATGAGGTGTTATCAGGATTGACTATAGCCGTGGGAAGATCACGGGGATTCGTATTAATTGCATAACCAAAAAGCATTAACTGCATCAGCGGGATCATAAGGATCATACCTATTGTTGATTTATCGCGAATCATTAAGACAAACTCTTTAATCATCACCGCCCATAATCGATTTAGATTGATATATATCAACTCTTACTCTCCGATGTCTGATTTACAAGACTAATAAATGCATCTTCTAATGTTGAATTAATAGCCACCCATTTTATACCGTATTTTTTAGAAAGATGTGCCAAACCTTTTTCTATTAAAAAAACATCAAATCCGCTGACATGAATTAAACTCCCAAAAAGAGCTGACTGAGTGACACCAGGTACTTTTTTTACATGTTGTAATATTTGAGTAGATACATTCCCGCTAATTTCCCAGGTTTTTAACCCAGTAATTGCAATTACCTCATCAGCAGTGCCAGTAACTAATAATTCTCCATACGCAATATAGGCAATTCGCGTGCAACGCTCTGCTTCATCCATATAATGGGTGGAGACCAAGGTTGTTATTCCTTGATCACTTAAATAGTGAATTTGATCCCAGAACTCCCTTCGTGCAATAGGATCAACTCCCGCTGTGGGTTCGTCTAAAAGCAGCAATTGCGGGTCATGAATCAAGCAACAGGCCAGTGCTACACGTTGCTTCCACCCTCCGGAAAGCTCTTTCGTTAGTTGATTTCGTCTTCCTGTGAGATTCAAACGCTCTAGAGATTCAGCAACTTTTTGCTCACGATTAGGAATATCATAAACCCTGGCAATAAAATTTAAATTTTCCCTAATGGTTAATTCAGTATACAAACTGAATTTTTGCGTCATATAACCTACCCGTGCTTTAATTTCATCCGATTGAGTAATAATGTCAAAGCCCAAACAAGTCCCTTTACCTGCATCGGGTTTTAATAAACCGCAAATCATACGAATAGTAGTCGTTTTACCACTGCCATTGGGGCCGAGAAATCCGAAAACCTCGCCTTTCTTTACTGTTAGATCTATATCGTTCACGACTATTTTATTATCAAAAACCTTACGCAAGCCGGTTACATTAATGATAATATCTGAGGAATTTTCAACCATTATAGAGTCACATTAACAGGTTGCCCTGGTTTAAATGAAAGTGGATGAACAATCGAGGCTTTTATCCGAAATACTAACTTGGAATTATTATCACGGCTGTAAACCAGGGGCGGCAGGTATTCAGCATCGGGTGAGATATAATTAATCATTGCCACATTATTTTTCTCACAGCCCTCACAATCAAAACTAATTTTTTGGCCAACTTTCAATTGAGAGAGATAGTCTAATGGAACAAAAAATTCAATTAGAATGTTCTCTGGGGTGAGCAAAGATACAACGGGTTGTTGCGCAGCAACATAGTCACCAACACGATAATAAGTATCAAAAATTAAACCATTTGCCGGTGCATATAGTGTTTTTTGTGACAACTCCCATTGCGCTTGTTTGAGTTTTGCTTCTAATGAATCAATTTGATTTTGCTGCGCCTTTATTTGATCATCCCTACTGCCCAATTGTGCCAAAGCAAGATTGGATTCATATTGCAGTTTTAATTTTTTTTGTTGCTCAAGGTTTGCAAGTGCCAGATCCAGGCTATCTCTATCTGTTGCCTGCTTATCAAAAAGACGTTGATAACGTGAGACACGGATTTGTGCTAATTGTATTTGTGCATTTGTTTGGTCAATTTGTGCCTGTATTGCTGAAATTTCCGGAGCACGTCTGGGTTTTTTTAAGTCGATGAGGGTATTCTTTGCCTGTTCCAAATCTGCTTTAATCTCAGAAATACTAATCCTTTGAGGGTTTGAATCAAGGCTGAATAATAAAGCACCTTTATTGACTTGTTGCCCTCGCTGCACAGCCAAGTTTTCTAAAACTCCATAAAAAGGAGAGGCAAGGTAAATATTCTCTCCCTCTACATACCCTGAAAATTGCCCCTGCTTCTGACGGTCACAACCAGGAACAAGTGCAATCAGCAATAAAAAAAAAATCCTTCTGGGAAACATGAATAAATTGGATCCGTTATATGTAATCTATTTATATTGTGCCTTTTTCTAAAGAATCGCAATAAGTGTTTTGGTTAAATTATTTGTTGGTATGGCAACTACCTGCTACTATTAATTTTATTTTAAATTTGCAAAGTAATGAAAAATAAACGATTTGATTTGATAGTTTTAGGAGGCGGCAGTGGCGGTATTGCAAGTGCGGTGCGAGCTGCCAAATATGGAGCCAAGGTAGCAGTAGTAGAGCAAAGTTTTTTAGGCGGAACGTGTGTCAATCTGGGTTGTGTACCTAAAAAAATAATGTTTAATGCGTCCATGATTGCAGATACAATACATAAATCGAATGATTACGGTTTTGCGCCTTCCGTATCGAAGATTGATTGGGGAAAATTGGTCTATAAAAGAAATGCCTACATTGAACGTCTTCGTCAAAGTTATGCAAATCGTTTCGAGCAGTATCATATAAAACGCATCGATGGAACCGGTGCATTTAAAGATGCTCACTCCATAATTGTTAACGACAACATTTACGAAAGTGACCATATCATCATTGCCACAGGGGGGGAACCTGCGCTACCGCGTATAGAGGGAATTAATCATGTGATTGATTCGGATGGCTTTTTTTCATTAACCCGTCAACCGAGAAAGGTAGCCGTTATTGGTAGCGGGTATATAGGGGTTGAATTAGCCGGGGTTTTAAATGGCCTCGGCAGTGAAACTCACTTATTAATGAGAGGAGAAAAGCCGTTAAGTCGTTTTGATAGCATGATTAGCGACACTTTGCTTGAAATTATGCAACAACAGGGAATATATATTCACCCAAATCATAAAGCTCAGTCAATTAATCTACACAGCGATGGAAGAAAAAGTATATCCTGCCAGAGTGGCTCGGTAATACCCGATTTGGATGTTATTATCTCAGCTGTAGGCAGAATACCCCGTACCAGTAATTTAAATTTAGCTCAAATAAAAGTTAAAACTGATGCCCAAGGACTGATTTTAGTTGATACATATCAAAATACAACAGTGAAGGGTATTTATGCAATTGGAGACGTCACTCTTGCTCCCGCTCTCACTCCTGTCGCCATTGCAGCTGGAAGGCGATTGGCTGATCGCCTGTTTGGTGGTCAAACCAAGGCTCACTTGAATTACGAAAATATCTGTTCTGTTGTATTTAGCCATCCTCCTGCCGGTTCTGTGGGTTTAAGTGAGCAAGAAGCTATTGAGCGTTATGGAAAAGAACAGATTAAAATATACCAAACCCGATTTAATCCTATGTATGATGCTTTAAGCGTAGATAAAACCCCCACTGCAATGAAACTGGTGACTCTTGGAGTTAAAGAAAAAATTATAGGATTACATGTGATAGGGTACGGCGCTGATGAGATGCTACAGGGGTTTGGTGTCGCTGTTAAAATGGGAGCCTGTAAGAGAGATTTTGACAATACAGTGGCAATCCATCCTACAAGTGCCGAAGAATTTGTAACTATGGTGTAGAATATGAATGATCAAATACGTATATTTCAAAATAAAAAGCCAATTTTAGGTCAAGGAGTCTTCATTGACCCTACTGCGGTAATTATAGGTGATGTTCAGATAGGTGATGATACTTCTATTTGGCCTATGGCAGTGGTGCGTGGGGACGTTAACTTTATTAAAATAGGCTCTTCATGCAGTATTCAGGATGGAGCTGTACTTCACGTCACTCATGATGGTCCATTTACGGCAGGTGGGAAACCATTGATCTTAGGAACCGGAATTACTATAGGCCATCAAGCAGTTTTGCATGGTTGCACGGTTGATGATTATTGTCTTATCGGCATGGGAGCTTTGATTCTCGATGGGGTACATATTAAATCTCGAGTCATGGTTGCAGCCGGAAGTGTTGTTAGTCCGGGTAAAATTCTCGAAAGAGAATATTTATATTTAGGGAATCCTGCTCGCTGCGTCAGGAAGTTAACTATAAATGAAATTGAGCAATTAGAATATTCGGCAGCCCATTATGTACGTTTAAAAAATAAATATTTAAGTCCAACTACTTAATATTTAAGTTATGAACGTTTAAGGAGGATATTTTATAAACTGTAGTTCTCGAAAGTCAAAAATGGCTTGATCTGTATACTAAAGACAACTTGAGTTTACATATCCTGTTTCCACACAACACATTCTGGATATTGGTGAAGAAAAACCTCTCTGTATAATTAATATAAGAAGCATTGATGGATATGGAAATAATATTATTCAACGTGAAATTTATTTCTATAATATCATTTTGGTTTTAATGTCCAATCTATGCCATCATCATTTTTTGTTTCTTTAGGATTGGGATTTGTAACCGGTCTTCGACGAGCTTGATTAGAGTCACTACCCCCAGAAACAGTTTTTAATTCCTCTTCATGAACTTCTTTTTCCTTAGCTTTTTTCGAATCAGGTGTTTTTTTAGTCATTGCTTTCTCCAGACATTAATTTAGTTCGTTTATTTTGTTAATAGATAAATTATAGCGCAAGATTCCATCTTAGCGGGCTGATTTTTGAAACGTTAATTAAGTTTGAGGAGGAGGCATTCCGTAGTACTTATAATAATAGGGAGGCTTACTAATAACGAAAATGTGATGAATGTTCAGAAGTTAATCCCGTAATACGACTTCGTCTATTACGAGCTACACTGGTTGGAAAATTTGCTAATTCGTAGCCCGTATTAGCGATAGCGTAAGACAGGAAAGGTAACTCGCGCTATATGTTCAATCTTCAAACTAACAAGCTTTAAATGTAGTTCAAAGCGTTTCCTACCATATTACGTTTCACAATATGGGCTTGCTAATAAACGAAAGGTAATTAATGTTCAAAGGCTAATCCCGTAATACGACTTCGTCTATTACGGGCTACAATTGGTTGGAAAATTTGTTAATTTGTAGCCTGTATTAGCGATAGCGTAATACAGGAAAGGCGACGCTCGTTTTATAAAATATACAAACAATAAATTGATTAAGATATTTGAGTAGGATTTAAGATTAAAATTCTTACACTTAGATTTAGACTAAGATTTAGACTTATTTAGATTTGGATTTAAGATTAATTGATAATTAAAAGGCAAAAAAAAAAGCGGCTATTAAGCCGCTTTCTAGAATAAAACCCTGGCGATGACCTACTTTCACATGAGGAAACCTCACACTATCATTGGCGCATGTTCGTTTCACTTCTGAGTTCGAGAAGGGATCAGGTGGTTCCAAACCGCTATGGTCGCCAGGAAAACTGGTTGCCTTTTT
>JAUXYG010000203.1 GCA_030694525.1 Legionella sp.
CAAAATTAAATACAGCTACACCTCTAATGAAATAGGTTTTGGCTGGACAAACGGTGTGTATATGGCTTTTCTTAAACTGATAAATCAATCCTGAGGAAGAGCGCATAAAAATTCGGGCATTATCCTCATTCAAAGGGGTAATGCCTCTGAAATATACTATGATTTTATAAAAGATAATTTTTTTTAAGCCTCAATAAGCACCTTAACGATTGGTCTATAATATAGATAAGAATATTATCGGATTCTCGCTATGAAATCCTATGCTTTGCTCTCTGATTTATTTATCTCTTGGTTAGCAGTTTATGGAAGTATGGTTGCTATTTATTTCATTACAGGATGGGTAATCGGTAAAATTGTAGCGAATCGCCCTGATTTAAAAATACAAAAAGGAAAAGAGGTATTACGTGAAAATGAGATTGTTGATATAAAACAGAGCATGATTTCGCTCATTTCGGTCAGTTTTTTAATAGGTCTAGGTTATACCTTACAGAAACATGGTTATACATTATTTCCTATCCCTGACTACTCTCTTCTCCAAATGATTATTTTGTATCCACTTTTCTGGATAATGTCATTAATAATATACGATACCTGGTTTTACTGGATACACCGTCTCATGCACATACAACCCATATTTAAATACGTTCATGCGTGGCACCATCGTAAGAGTCTGAGAACTATTTCTGTGTGGGCCAATAATAGCGATACGGTATGGGATAATCTGATTTTACAATCATACTGGTGTTTTGCATTTATCCTGTTTCCTTTCCCTCCAATCGTACTCTTTACTCATAAAATCTATGATCACATTACCGGGCTTATAGGTCATTCAGGTTATGAAATTAGTGGTTCGTTGCCGTTAAAGTTTAAAATGATTGTGGCTGTGGTACATCATGATCAGCATCATAGTGCGGTGAAATATAATTTTGCTACCCATTTTACCTGGTGGGACCGAATGATTGGCACACTTCATCCTGATTATGATGATCAGAATCAATCATTTAAGCGTTAAATAGTGGTTCAGATTAACGAGTGTGGCATCCATCAGTTTTTTATCAATTTCTTCTTTGAAATACGACTCCAGATGAATGACCAGAGTATTATCTTCTGGTGTGTCTATGTTTATAGAAACATAGTTGGTTGGTTTTTTATAAAGAGGGTAAAGATAGGGTTTAAATTGAAGTTCCTCCTGAGCACCGGAAAGCGTTTTTCCCGTGAATACATTACGAAAATTAAAACTTAAAAGAGGGAACTCTTTATTTTTGTTAGCAAGAAATTCATATAATATCAAACCAGCATAGCATTCTGCCCCTGCGTTACTTAATCGCATATATTTGGAGCTTGAACTGATGATACGAAGGGCTGATCGGATCACGGGAGCTATTTTTTTATATTTAAAATAATACAACCAGCCCAGCCCTGCACCGTAGGGTATGTTATAAAACTCAAGAGACTCGCGATTGGAGTGGCTTAGGCTTTCAGTGATCTGCATGAGTTCATCGTGCTCACATTTCATCCCAAAAAAACGTTCATTCAGGCAAGGCCCAACTGTTTCATTCACATCGGCATAAAACAAGGGCTGGCTAATCAGTTGAATAATAAATTCATTATTATGACTATAGGATTTAAATGCTTTTAGGGTAGCACTGATGATGAGTTCATCCAGAGTATATTGATGTTGGTGTGCAATCGCTTTTAGCCCCTGTACCTGTGTTTCATTCAGAGAATACAGGAGGCGATTTTTTATAGAAGAATCATTATCTATAATGTTTATGTCTATATGACAGGGACTCAATTGGCCATAGTCCTTTTCGACATGCTGCTGTAAATAGCGCTCGATATTGGCATAATAACTTTTTTCACTATGAATGTAGTCGCGATAAGGGGTGTATGTTTTTATCTCTTTATTGTGATATTTATTCCATAAAATGTGCCAAAGTAATGTTTTCATTTTGGCATCGATCGATTTGTGAGTCACTACGAACTGCAGTAAGGCTTTATTTTCATCGATAATGATTAAGCAGGGGTAAATATTTTGCTTCATTTGTCGCAAATCAATGGTTGCCAGGTTTTTATTTATCTCATCAATCTGGGGCTCTATTGGGTGTTGGGGATCGGTATGATAAGTGACTAATTTGATTTTTTGCCGGGGAAGACGTTTGGCAAAAGGTAGCCAGTTATTTACCCTGAAATTAAAGATATCCAGCTCATTAATGATATCATTTATCGCATGCTCTAGTTTGGTTTGATCCAGTATCCCTTCGATGAATGAGGAGGTAACCTCATTTTTTGAGGACCCTGAAGTTAATTCAATGCTCCATAATACAAGTTGTGCATTACTTAGAGGCATCTTGTCAGGATTACTCATAAGTTTTTGTAAATACTGTTGTTGATGAATGTTGGTGTGGATTAACTCAAGCTGCTCGGTACCGTATAATTGGCCGATTTCAGCCAGACAGCATTCTTTGGCGGTTGGAGGCAGGGCGATGATTCTTTTAGCAATCAAACCAAGCCGTTGATTGGCCTTAATCGGATCCATTTTCTCGAAATCTCCGCGCCATATTTTGATTTAATAGTGCAGTGCATTCAGCAAGATCCGAAGAGCTTGTTATTTTGCTGATTAAATAATCGCCTTCAATGAGTTGCTCCATTGCTTTTTTAATCGCAAATTGGGCGGCAAAAAGGCATGGAGTGCTGAATATAGCTATTCCAACGCCACATTCTTTTAATTTGGTTAAATTAAGAGCGCTGGATTTACCGCCCCAAATTTGATTGTATACGATTTTATTTTCAGTCCGGAGAGGATTGAGTACGTCAAAGGAACATAATTGCTCGATACTCATTCCATCAACCAGTACACAATCCACTGGTAACTGTTGGATTTTATCAACTCGCTCTAGGATGTCTTCTATTTGACTGGAATCGGTACGGGCAATCACAAAGAGATCATTGCTGACGCTCATGACCTGTTCCAATTTTTTTATATAGTCGTCTGAGCCAATCAGATTTTTGCCGGTATAATGTCCGCATCTTCTTGGTCTTGCCTGGTCTTCCAGGATAATCCCGGATGCTCCTGCATCGTAAAGGCATGCTGTGATCATTTTTGCATTATGAATATCAACAAATCCATCGTCTATGTCTACGAGGATGTGGGCATCAGGAAGGACATTACGGATGCGTATGACAAAAGCGAGTAAATCAGTCCAGGTGTTAAAACCTATATCGGGAAGCCCGTAATTACTTGCGGCAAATCCAAAACCACTGACAAATATGCAGGGATTATAATTAGCTGCAATGGTGGCTGAAAATACATCGTAAATGCCGGTAAAAGGTAAAATTTTTTCTTTGTTTTTTAATTGTCTCAAGCGCTGACCATAAGTAGAAGCCATATATAACTCCCAGATATTTACTTCATAATATAGTTCAATATTTGTTCTACGTGCTAATTTTAATACAAATATATTTCTCTAAAATTTAAAAAGACGAAAAATATGTTCTATATTTATTCAATAAGTTCTACAAAAGAGAATCTGAAATGAGCAATAAGGTTAAGTAATGAAACTTATTGATTTTAATAATAAAGATTTGGAATGGGACTTAGTGGCCTTGGAAAATAGCCATCACAAGTTAACATATAAAACTCTTGCACGTCTTGTAGATTACCTTGAGTCACACTTTGTCTCTTTCGCTTCCGTAAAGAGTAGGCCCTTTGTATTATTGTTCAATAATAACATCGAGTATGTGGCCACTTTTTTAGCGGTTACCCGATTAGGTCCGGTCATGCCAATGAACTCCAGTTTACCGGCTGATATCATGGCGGATATTGTTAAACCCTTGGCTCCCAGTCTCATTATTCATGATGCACTAAATGCAACTATTGCTAAGGAACTAGGGAACACAATAGGGGTTGAAACCCACGCTGTTGCATTAGAGATAGCCCTTGACCAATCTAAGGAGTATGAGAGAAATAATGATTTGGTTCATTATTCAGAGGAAAATGAAACGGCGTTAATATTGCATACTTCGGGTACTACCGCTACCCCAAAATGTGTTCCATTGAGTTATAAAAATCTTCAGGAAAGTATTAAAAATATTGTGTTAACCCTGGAATTAAAAAAGGGGGATCGCAATTTAAATATGATGCCACTTTTTCACATTCATGGAATTGTAGCCTCCATGCTCTCTACGCTTGCAAGTGGAGGAACGCTCATTTTAAAGGATATTGATTACACCAAAATTGGAGATTATTTATCCCTTGATAAACCTAATTGGTACACTGCCGTTCCGACTATTCATCATAAAATTTATCACACATTATCATCGAGTCCCGAGCCTATTAAACATGCGTTACGCTTTGTTCGCTCTTGCTCCTCTTCATTGCCAGAGGTGTTACAACAAAAAACTCAGGAATTATTTAAAGTACCTATGGTGCAGGCTTATGGGATGACCGAGGCTGCTCACCAGGTAGCGACCAATCCCATATCCCTTACTAAAACCCGGGTGAATTCCGTGGGAACAACCCATAATTTTGTTTCGGTACGCATTATTGGTGATGATTCGAAAAGCTTAAATACAGGTGAAGTAGGAGAGGTTTGTATTCAAGGCTCTAATGTATTTGAAGGATATATGAATAATCCCAAAGCTAATGAAGAGTCATTTATAGACGGTTATTTTAAAACTGGAGATTTAGGATATCTCGATGAAGAGGGTTTTTTATTTCTCACGGGAAGAAAAAAAGAAATTATAAACAAAGGTGGTTTTAAAATTTCGCCGTTACAAATTGATCAAATCATTTTGAAACATCCGCATATTAGGGAAGCTATTACTTTTCCTGTTCCTCATGAAACGCTGGGTGATGATATTGGCCTGATGATTGTTGGGGATAAACCTTTAAATGAACAAATCATTTATGAATTTTTGGGCGATAAGCTGCCAGAATACATGCTTCCCACTAAAATTTATTTTGTAGACGAAATACCTAAATCAGCTACTGGAAAAATTAATCGCTTATCGATAGCAAAACAATTAACCCCAGCGAAACAAGCGTCGCGTGTCCCACAAAGTCAGTTAGAAAAAGACCTGGCGCAATTATGGCAAAAATTGTTGATGGTCCCAAATGTGTACCTCGATGATAATTTTTTCCAGTTAGGGGGAAATTCATTAGTGGCGGCCGAGTTTTATAATCATGTAGCAAATCAATATCAAGTATTTTTAAAACCAATACAGCTGTATCAATCACCAACCATTTCCCAGATTGGTGAGATAATTTCAGCCTGCAAAAAAAATGGGGAAGAGGACTGGCTTACTGGAGTTGAGCTGATATTAAAAAAATATGAGGATCAACTTTAAAGGATTCCTTTGCATATTTTGTGAACGTAACATGGAGCTAATTATGGTGTCAAAAGATATTAAACTTAACTTTCCATATCAATTGTCGCAAAATACGATGAAAAATCCTGATAAAATTGCCCTGAGTTTTCTTCAGGAAAACAAAGAGATTATTGATGTTACTTATCTTGATTTAATGAAGAAGATAAATGGAGTAAGTACTATTATAATGCAAACAACACGGCCTGATGAGCCTGTGCTGTTGCTCTATTCTCCAGGGGTGAATTTTATAGTAGCCTTCATTGCCTGCCTGTTTACTAAAAGGTTAGCTATCCCTGCCTATCCTCCGTTTAATTATTCGTCCATATCCCGATTAGAACATATCATTAAAAACGCAAACCCCACCTTAATCTTAAGTGAAAAAGAAATTTTAAAAAAACTGAAAAAGATTCCCTATATTAAATATTTGCTTTTTCCCTATCTCAAGAAAAAGGTACTTCGATCTTTTC
>JAUXYG010000165.1 GCA_030694525.1 Legionella sp.
AGTACTCCATCAGCATACTGCCAATCCCCGGAGGCATCGACTACAGGCGCTAATAAGCTGCATAAGGCGTGCAGGTTATTAGAGCCACCGCCATGGCTTACAACCCCAATGAGGTCGGCTGTAGTAAACCCAGCCTGTGTTAATTGGTGCAACGGGGTGAGGAGTACTTCACCCGTATACTGCCAACCTACTACAGGCACTAACAAATCGCACAAGGCGTGCAGGTTTTTAGAGCCGCCGTCATGGCTTACCACCCCAATGAGGTCGGCTGCACTAAACCCAGCCTGTGTTAATTGGTGCAACCGGGTGAGGAGTACCTCCGGGCTTCCCGAGGCATCTATTACAGGTGTTAATAAATCGCACAAGGCCTGCAGGTTCTTAGAACCACCATTATGGCTTAAAACCCCAATGAGGTCGGCTGTACTAAAACCGGCCTGCATTAATTGGTGCAACGGGGTAAGGAGTACTCCATCGGCATACTGCCAGGCTACGGAGGCATCGACTAGAGGCGCTAATAAGGCGCACAGGGCCTGCAGATTCTTAGAGCCACCTTCATGGCTTACAACCCCAATGAGGTCGGCTGCACTAAACCCAGCCTGCGTTAATTGGTGCCACGGGGTAAGGAGTACTCCACCCTTATACTGCCAGGCTCCGGAGGCATCGACTACAGGCGTTAATAAATCGCACAAGGCCTTCAGGTTCTTAGAGCCTCCGCTATGGCTTAAAATACGGACAAACTGTTCATAACCTATATTTTTTCGCTGAAAATCTTCGAATTTTTCTTTTTCTTGACATAACTTGCTTAAGGAAATGACAGCATCGGCACCGCCTTGTTTGGCTATTTTAACTATTTGTTCCGAATTGAAACCTGCTGCATAAATAATTGAATAATATGGAATATATTTTTCAGAATATAATTTTAAGGTGGTTAATTCACAAATTTGATTCTCAGTAAAAAAAGTCATTTTAATATAAAACATGTTAATATATATACATTATATTCACATTGATTTATTTTTCAACAATAAGATCTACAAAGTGGAATTGATTGAACAACTTGGTAATTTGTAAAATCCATTCGTCCAGATCTTTTTGTAATCCATCTATGTCATCATAGATTTTCTTACTAAACGTAACCTGATAAAACTCTAAATAGTCTTATATAAGCGTTCACAAATGCCATTAGTTTGCGGTGATTGCACCTTGGTTTTGATGTGCACTATATTATTTATAGCTAAATAAAGCTGGTAATCATACTGTTCCACCTCCCCGCAATACTCTGTGCCGCGATCAGTTAAAATTCGCAACATAGGTAATTTTTTGCGCTTTAATTGTCTATAATGTCATATTTTATGATTTAAGAGACGTCTTTCAATCGATTTTATGAACAACCTAAACAGGTTCTGTCTTTATTAACTGATGCTTTACTTGAACGCATCCAAAGTCATAAGCTAAACACTCGACTGACTCTTTATGTGCTCGTTTTTTCTTTTTTATTAATAATCAGTGAAATTTTCCTTACCTTCTCTTATAACTAATTCACTTACTATGACATCTGCAGCCCCCGCTAAAGTTATAGATGAAAATTTTTCTTCCGATGACATAAATAGCAAAATCGCATTTCAACTCATTTTCAGCTAATTTGAATCGACTATATGCTTTTTAGATATATGGACCTTCCTGAGTAGCAGTAGCTAGGAATTTTCTTTATAATTATGTAGATGCAAAATTTTTCAAACCGGTCCATGCTTCTCTCGATATATTTCAAAGATAATGACGCTCTTCAATTAAACTTTCATAAGGTATATGTAGTTCCTTATGTAATTTGACAATTTGAGGCAGAGTTAAATTACGCTTTCTGTTTAAAACATCACTAACTCGACTTTTAGGCCCTAAAAAAGCCTCTAAATCTTTTCTTGTTAAATTCAGTTGATCCATTAAAAATAGAATCGCATTGACAGGATCTGATTGAGGCATTTGATGATGTTTATTTTCATACCCTTCTACAAGAACAAGAAGCACATCCAGCTCATCTCCTTCTGGAGTATCTTGCTTAGCCCCCCAAAGATAATCAACTCGCTCTAAAGCGATTTTATAATCGCTTTCATTATGAATTGGTTTAATCATTTTCAACCTCCGAAGCATTCACTTTATCATACTCTTTATGAGTACCAACAAATTTAATAAACATGGCTAGCCTCGGGTAATCCATAGCACAAATAATGCGATAATCATTACCTTTTATATTAAAAACCACCCTGTTATTTGCAATAATCGATGCATTCCTTAGCATAATTTCGCCCCATTGATCCTCATGGCATAGTTACTACGCGATGTTAAGTGAATAATACTAAATGCTTATACCATATAAAATCAGAATAAAAGCATTCATCTGTCTATTAAGTTATAAATGAGTAGACAGTTATTTGGATGGGATAATGTGCTCATTAAATCAAATATTCATCATAGCAGACAGAGAAAGTCTACTAATTGATTTATGAGGCAAATTTATTTAGGAATTGGACATAAGCTTTCTGGATCAATATCAGAACTCATAATTGAAAATATCTTTTTCCTGCCTTTCCCCCCATGAGTTAATTTAACGTTAGTGATGGGGACATCAAATTTTTTAGCCAAAAATTTCTGTAAGGCATCGTTCGCACGTCCATCAATTGGTGGGACATTTAATCGAATTTTTAGTGCACCATCATGCAGACCAACTACTTCTGTTGAATTGGCACCTGGCTGAACATAAATAAATACCTTGAGATTACCTTTATCTCGTATGTACCACATATTTCCCCTGCTTAGATAAAGAGATAAAACTTGGTTAAATGGTGAGCAAAAAAATTATGCTTTATCTAGCCATTAAATGCTATTGTCAATTGTTGCTTCCCAATCATGACTAAATAGTTTCTTATATTTTTAAATATTGATAAAGCGTTTCACGGCTAATACAGAAATCTTGTACAATTTGTGTTTTGTTATCACCCTGACTCACCCTAATCTTTAACATCTTAATCTCATTGGGGTTTAAGGAACGCTTTCTCCCTTTATATACGACCCGCTTTTTAGCCAGAACAATTCCTTCTCTTTGGCGTTCTTTAATTAATGAACGTTCAAACTCGGCAAACGCACCCATAACGGATAACATCAGATTGGCCATCGGTGAGTCTTCACCGGTGAAGGTTAGTTGTTCTTTCACAAATTGAATCGCGATACCTTTTCCGTTAAGCTCTTTGACAATTTTTCTTAAATCATCCAAGTTTCGGGCTAACTATCCATACTGTGAACGTAAATAAAGTCGCCCTGTCTCAGTATAATCGCTGAGCTAAAATTTAAATAATCATTACAATAAATGTTTAAATTATGGATATAATCATAGATATTTTTATACAAATCCAATAAACTAGACTAAGAAAAAATACCTAAAAATAATTCTTTCAGACCTATAATAAATCACAATAACTGCTTACTAATCAATTAAGTTGTATTAAACTATAACTTAATTTCTGTAGTGGATGCTTCAATGCTTATACCAGAATTACTATTAAACATATTTAAGTTTTTAGAGCCTAAAGAATTACTCCCCGTATCTACAGTTTGTAAGGTCTTTAATTTTATTAGCGATACTATATTTTGGGAAAATGAAAAACTTCTTTTAGATGAATCTGCTGAGCTTGAAAATGATACAAAATCAGATTCATATAAAATGACCTTTTTTAATGTGAAAAAAGAGATTGATGAAAAAACCACACAATTATGGAAGATTGCTGCCGATAATTCAAAAAAATATGTCGATTATAAGCCGTTCCTAGACCAAACGGGTTTAAATTCAATTTTCGGGAAAGAATGCTTGGTAACTAAAAAAATTTTAGAGTGTTTTCTAATTAGGCACGATATTAATATTTCTAATAACCATGGGCTTACTTTACTTCATTACCTCGTTCATTATAAACGTTTCGATTTAGCAGAAATGGTTATTAAAAATCCAAAGTTTACTAAAATCAATTTTAAATTTTGCATACCTCATGGGCCTTATACCTATGCAAGCGCATTAGATTGGTCATTATATCTCTGGATTATTAAAAGTGATTGTATTAACCTAAAGTTTATTAATTTACTATTAGAATATGGCGCCACGCCTCCTATTCTCGGCAATAAGTTCATATCAAATGACCTAATCACTTTTTTCTTTCCTGCTATTTGCTCTGTTGAAGATTTTCAATCTCAAAAACAAATGGTCGAGTTAATCTCTTTATTAAATCGCTATGGCTTTTCTATTGATCTGATGGAAAATCATTTTAATGAAAAATTATTTACTTATCAGAGTTCAAATGAGTTTGAAAAAAAATACTCTATTAATCCAAATCAACAAAAAATTATTCTAGATAAGTTTATAATCGCTGTACGTGCTCATTTAGAACAACAAAATGAGCCACCATTTTTACAGGTTTCAGTAGATGAACATCGGTTAGATAATGGTGAGAAAAGCCTAGCGCTTAATTACTATCGCGAAAAAAGATGCTCAATAATTTGATTTTATAAAATCATGGCAAGTTTGCGAGAAAGATATATATCCCTTAATCTTTCCCGCAAAAAGAAATTAAGCTTTATTGTCTTTTATATAATCAAGCAATGCCCCGATACCCCAGATTTTGCATAGTGAATGACTACTCAGAGTCAGTTCCTATGCTTTGTAATGAACCGATAGTTTCCCTGGCTATGACATGACTACAATGAAATGCTTTAATGAGTGCGTTGTAAATAATTACAAAAAAAGAATTAATAGATTTTATTATATAGAACCTTAGTTTACTGATACATGTTTGCTAAATCGTTTAATGCCTGACCACTAACTCTTTGCACCGTCCATTCATCCATTGGTCTGGCACCCAATTGCTTATAAAATTTGATTGCCGATTCGTTCCAATCCAAAACCCACCACTCAAATCGTCCGCAACCTCTATCTATAGCTAATTTTGCTAAATTAGCCAACCTGATTTTTCCAACACCCGGTCCTCGAGCATCCGGACTTACATACAAGTCCTCTAAATAGAGTCCTGGCTTAGCTAAGAAGGTAGAATAATTATGGAAGAATAAAGCAAAACTCACGGGTTTTTGCTCAATATAGCCCAGAATCACTTCTGCATGTGCTTTGGCACTAAATAAAGTCTCCTTCAAATTTGCTTCAGTAGCAACAACTTCACCAAGTAACTGCTCATACTCTGCAAGCTCTCTTATAAATTGAAGAATTAAAGGGATATCATTTTCTGTTGCAAATCTAATTTTAAGTTCTGTCATTTGCTCATTTCTCATTAAAAATTTATTACTTCTTAATTATTAAATTACCAAATTCTCTAAAGAATCCGTTATAAGTACTGTATATTTGGGTTTAATTCTATAATTTTCAGCAGATATAAGAACATGTCGTAATTTTAAGTATTTATAAAAGTAGCACGACTAATACTTAATTGATCGCAAATCTCCGAAACACTTAATTTTCCCTCTTCATATTTTATTTCCGCTGAATGGGCTTTGGCCGGAGTTTCTTTCGACAGACCAGAAGGCCTTCCTCCTTTTTTTCCCCTAGCCCGAGCAGCGTCCAAGCCGGCAATAGTCCTTTCTTTAATTAATTCTCTTTCAAATTCAGCAAGTGAACCAAAGATGATGAAACAGTTTAATAGACGTTAAAATACAAAGAAACCGAAAGATATATATTTTTTAAAATTGTTCAATTGAAACGGTGGTTTTTCTAAACAAAAATTAATTATACGAGACACTTAATAATGACACTATTTTGACCTTAAAATTCAAATACAGATCTGAGTAAAGTAAGAATTTACTCAGGTCTGTATCCAATTGAAGTAGCAATTCTAATTTTTTATAGAGAATTTACCATTATCATTTATGGCGGGAATACAAACAGCAGAATTTCCCTCATGAAACATCCTAAAACTGGGAATATTTGATTTTTTTAATGCCACAATTCGCTGTTCTGCTTGTTCTTCCGTATCACATGATGCAATGCAATCTACAAAAAAACTGCCTCTTTGGTAGCTTTTAAAGCCTGGATGACCATTAGATTCTAATAAAACAGCGTGTTGATTAACCTCAGATGGCATATAAAATTTTTGAATCAAGTCATCAAGCTCTTTATTTAAAGCTTCCTTAAACTCAGCGATTTGATTTGATGAATTAATCGAAACAGTAATAAGTGAAAATTTCTGTAAATTATCGTTTAGTTTCAAATCGTTATATGAAGAATAATAATTGGCAATGTCATATCATTCTCCACAGAGAAAAAGAAGATTACATTATATTATTGATCAAATATTAATTAAATCGCACATAAATTAATCTTCACTTGTTTGAATGTTCCGTTTAAAACACAATTGTGATAAAATTTGCCCACCCTGTGTATTTGCGAATAAAATTCATGAGTCGAATTATCAACAGCATATCCTTTCAAAAGCTTTTAGAGCTATTAACCCAAAACCACCCAGGCATACCACAAATCATATTATTGCCAAATCAGCTAGAAAACCTAAGCATGGAAGGACAGCAAACTTTTTGCCGTGTCTTAGAAAAAAATACCTCACTTAAACGACTGGATTTACGGGGTAATGATATTGATACTGCATTCTTAAGCGACATTAAGAATGCCCTGGTAAACAATAATGAAATAGTTGAGTTTCTTTATGATGAACAATCTCATAATTCCAACTTAATTAGTGAATTGCAGAACCTTGTTGAACGCAATCGAAAACGGGTTCTGATGGAACATTTTGTACCAAAACCTATAGAATCTGAGGACCTCAATTTAGATGAAGAAGAACTATTCGATTATATAAAGCAAACGATAGAAAATGGTAATGCTAGTCTACTTTATGAGTTGGTTCGTAAGAACCTTGATGTGCTCAACGCAGTCGATCTTTATCAGGAAAGTTTATTACACATTGCCGTAATGCAAGGCCAAATCTATTGTGTCCAAGTGTTGTTACAACTCGGATTTCCAGTTAAATCACCATTGTCGAAAAGGGATGCCCCTTTACATACAGCGGTTAAAAATAATGATATAACCCTGACTGAATTATTATTATGCAACGGTGCAAGTGTTAATAGCACCACCAATGGTTTTACACCACTCCATCATGTATGCTCCGTTGAAATGGCTAAACTCCTTATCGCATATGGTGCAAACCCCACGGTCACGGTACATCCAGAATCAATAGCTATCAGCAGTCACAAAGATACAGTGTTACATTCTATTTTAGAAAAAAAAGCTGAGCCTGATTTAGTTCGTTATATATTAAGTCTTGGAGTTCCCATCAATGCACAAAGTAAGGATGGCTCCACCGCCTTGCATATCCTATCCTTATGGGGATCGAATACACCTGAATCCCTGCGTAAAAATATCAATTTATTAATCAAAGCAGGAGCAAATCCCTTAATAATCGATGGAAAAGGACACACGCCGTTGGATTTAGCCGAAAGTTCCGTAAAAAATGCTTTACTGTGGCAATCCGTAACGCATGACTATCGGCAAATTTACGAGATAACCTCGGTTGTAAAAGAGGTTATGCGCAGAAAAGGTTTTTTTGGTGCACCTCCTGAAGTGGTTGAACGTATCGCAGTCTTTGCAGCAACCGCTAATTCATTGGAACCAGATTGTTGCGATGCCATAGCAACAAGTTTTTTTAGGAACTAAAGGCTAGTTTCGGCACTATGAATTTTAAAATAATTATTTATTCCCAATAGGATTCATTGTGACATTTAAATTATCACTTTATTCTAAGGAATAAGCGCCATGAAAGAACGACGCGAGCAAAATATAATCCAAGTCAAAGATTTGGCCGAACATCATTTGATGAGCTGGAAGAGAAATGGGCAAAAAATACCCTGCTGTATTGAAATATATCATTTTTTATATAATGGTATAAAGAAGGGACCTTTTCAATTATCCAACAGGTCATGCCCTACTTCGACTTGATGAGTCTGTTTGGTCAAATCTTTTCTCTATATTTTTATATCCTTTTTTTGTTTGGCACAAAAGCTAAATCTGCGTTAGGAGCATCTGCTAATCTTCTTTTTTTATGGAAAAAAGAAGATTGATTCGAGGAAGCAGTTGATTGTGGATTTCGACCCGCTTCATTGACAATAGATATTTGAAGTGCCTCAACACTTTGTTCTGCCGGGCGCTTTTTGCCAACTCTTGTCACTTTTTTAGCTGTTGAAATATTTAAAAAGGCCAGCAGTTCTTCGGGGCAGTTGATGGTCAGTTGGTTAATGTTTTTTGCATTCAATGGCTTTATTTTTTTGCACAGCGGCTCTAAAAGAGAGCTTGCTATAATGGTTTGTTGTATATCAGGATGTTTCAATAGGGCATTAAGTAATTCGATATGGGCTGATTTAGATTTCCCCTTCGCCAAGAATGCGACTGGCTCAGAGGCATTTGGATATGTAGCAAAAAAGCTGCCTGTCTTGTTCAATAAATCGCACATAGCCTGTAGGTTCTTAGAGCCACCTCCATGGCTTAAAACCCCAATGAGGTCGGCTGCACTAAACCCAGCCTGCGTTAATTGGTACAATGGAGTGAGGAGTACTGCACTCGCATACTGCCACCCCCCGGAGGGATCGACTACAGGCGCTAATAAGGCACACAAGGCCTGAAGGTTTTTAGAGCCACCTCCATGGCTTAAAACCCCAATGAGGTCGGCTGCAGTAAAACCAGCCTGCGTTAATTGATGTAATGGGGTGAGGAGTACTGCACCCGCATACTGCCAATCCCCGGAGGGATCGACTACAGGCGCTAATAAGGCACACAAGGCCTGAAGGTTTTTAGTACCACCGCCATGGCTTAAAACCCCAATGAGGTCGGCCGTACTAAACCCAGCCTGCATTAACTGGTGCAACGGAGTGAGGAGTACTTCATCCGCATACTGCCAGGCCCCGGAGGCATCGACTACAGGAACTAATAAAGCGCACAAGGCATGCAGGCTATTAGCGCCGCCCTTATGGCTTACAACCCTGATGAGGCCGGCTGCACTAAATCCAGCCTGCGTTAATTGGTACAACGGAGTGAGGAGAACCTCACCCGCATACTGCCAGGTCCCGGAGGAATCGACTACCGGCACTAATAAGTCGCACAAGGCGCGCAGGTTTTTAGCTCCGCCATTATGGCTTACAACCCCAATCAGGCCGGCTGTACTAAACCCAGCCTGGGTTAATTGGTGCAACGGGGTGAGGAGTACTTCACCCACATACTGCCAGGCCCCGGAGGCATCGACTACAGGTACTAATAAAGCACACAAGGCCTGAAGGTTTTTAGAGCCACCTCCATGGCTTAAAACCCCAATCAGGCCGGCTGCACTAAACCCAGCCTGCCTTAATTGGTGCAACGAGGTGAGGGGTACTTCACCCACATACTGCCAGGCCCCGGAGGCATCGATTACAGGTACTAATAAAGCACACAAGGCCTGCAGGTTT
>JAUXYG010000166.1 GCA_030694525.1 Legionella sp.
AGAGATGATTCTGCCCTTGATGTTGCATTAAGGGCAGTTCTACCCATTTTCCTGGTCGCAATTTTGCATGACTTTAGTTAAAATCCTGTCTTTAAACCAATAGAGTTGTTTCGTGCATCATTATCAGGATCTTATTACTATTTTTAATCAGTGTTTTGCAGCAGATTTCAACACTCGGTTATTAAAAGGTGATGAAGAACCCATATACTTGCCAGCGGATAATAACAGATCCTACCACGCACTATTTTTTGCACATGGATTTTTTAGTAGCGCACTCCATGAGTGCTCCCATTGGTTCATAGCAGGACCGGAGCGAAGAAAACAAGTCGATTTTGGTTATTGGTACACTCCAGATGGACGTACTGCTGAGCAACAAAAAATTTTTCAATCGGTGGAAATCAAGCCTCAGGCGATTGAGTGGATTTTGTCGATGGCAACGGGGCATCCATTTCGAGTTAGCATCGATAATCTCAATGGTGAAGAAACGGATAACTCCGTGTTTAAAAAGTCAGTCTATGAACAGGTCGTTTATTACTGTAAGAATGGGCTACCAAAACGAGCCCAAATTTTTCGTAACGCTTTATGTTCGTTTTATCAAACTCCTCAAAATCTGGATAGTAACCATTTTATACCAGATGATCTGAGGTGATTATTCTGAATGATATAAAACCACTCCGGTTGTCCAATCCAGGTTTTTTTCAGGTGGGATATAATTAATTGCTTGCTCCTGATTGATACCATAACCATCTACCATGAGTGCGTAGTAATAAGCTGAAAATAGGCAGTATTCATAAACGTAATCATCATTTGGGAATTGATCATTTAGAGTTTCCCATTGTTGATGACATATTTGGTTATCTGCTTGTTGCAGGAGTGTTTGATTGGTCAGTTGCTGATTATCAAAATGAAATAATTTGCTTTCAGCAAGATTTGCTATACCGCCCATGGTATACCATGAATCCACAGGATTGGAGCTTAATAAAGGTTGTACCAGGTTATTCACTCGATGAACCGCATTCATCAATGAAGAAACCTCCTGTTCACAGGCGGTAACATTACCCTGTCCTGATTCGCCGTCAGGAAGAGGATAATTATTAGCAAAACAGGAGACCGAATTGAGAAACTGATGTGACATTTCAGTCTGGCCTAAACCAAGAAAACTATGGACGAACAAGTTGTAATGATGATTGTATAAATCGAGTTCAATTTGAGATTTACTATCCAGAGTTGCATTTTTTTCAATCGGAAATACGATTTGAACTGAAGCACCACCCATATCCATCACCCCAATTGATTTTTGTCCTGCCTTGAGGCCACCTAAATAGTAATTGACAGACAACCAATCAAATAATGCTTCCTGATTGCCTGTAATTGTTTTTGCCTCTTTCAGTTGCCACTGGGATTGGTTTTTAAACCAGTGCTGTAGTTCTTCATAGTATCTATTTTGTTTGCTTTGAGAGAGTAGCCTCATTCCGGCTGTAGCATAGAAGTACACGGGGATAGTGACATCGGGGGCGTCTTTTAATGATAATAAAGAAGTAAGATAGGCGTCCATGGTCGCTGTATTGGGCTCGATGCTTGCAAACCCGGGTTTTATTTTGTTTGTCCATAGCTCATGGATATTTGTAGGAGTTTGGGTCTCATCTTTATCGTATGAATAAATATGCAAGCGTGATCCGGTACTTCCTGCATCAATGACTGCGATGCATTGATGTGTCGTGCAAGGAGATGTGACAGCTGAAAACATGGGAGAAGCAGCGAATAAACTAATGAGTAAAATCAAGTTGCGAAGCATGTATACGACCTAAATCCCCAAGGTGTAGGCATGCTACATTATGTATATTTTGTTGTCAACTATTAAGACGTGTATCACGTGATTTTAAGGCCCTCTGCGTTCTTTTTATGAAATGTTAAATACCTCTTTATTGATATGATTTGAAAATTATTTTTTCAGAGCGTTTATGCAGATCTTAGCTTTTGTTTATAGCTCTTTAATCCGACAGGGCAGGAGTTGGCCTGGTTGTAAGGCCTCTGGATCCCTCGGATGAGCCGAGGGACGTAGGTTTAGAGGTCTGTGGTGGTTTAATCGGATGGTGGGAGTTAGCTCGGTTGTAAGGCCTCTGGATCCCTCGGACGAGCCGAGGGACGTAGGTTTTGGGAGCAGATCATGTTGCACTCTCAAGACTGAATTGAGAAATTGAAGACTAATTCAAGACTAAATTAAGGTTCAAATAGAAAAATAAATTTAGGGATAAATTGAAGGATAAATTGAAGGATATACTCAAACCTTTATATCTTGGCATTGGCATATCTCAAAATAGACTCCTACGTGCCATGGCTTGTCCATGGCATCCAGGAAATCTTCGCCAGGCATCAATAGGTTATCATAACGGGCAGAACTGTTAAGAATTCCGCTTTTTTTGAGATTTAGTAGTCTATTCTAAGTAGGGTCATAATATGGAACAGCTATAACGTATTGGCATCTCTTGCTTTTAGTTTGTTATTAGTAAGGAACCACGTAATTTGTTTACTTAAACAATGGGGGTTTTTTAATGTTCATTAATTTACAAATAAGGGTAAAAATAGTAAATTAAAGCCTGTTTATATTATGGCTAAAATTCATGAAATCACTAGAGCATCGAGGCTCCATATATGCCATTTTGTCGGGATTATTATACGGGTTTATCGGCTATTTTGGTATGAGTGCAATTAACAGCGGTATGTCTGCAAGTACTATGCTGTTTTGGCGGTTTTTAATTTCGAGCCTGGCTATATTACTGGTCATAATACCCAATGTAAATCGCTTAAGTGATTCAAGAAAGCACATGCGTGTCGCTTTTGTGAGCGGGTTGATCTATTATGCCAGTTCAACACTCTTATATTTTCTCGCGTGTAATTATATAAGCTCTGGCTTGGCCATGGTAATATTTTTTACATATCCTGTGATGATCATGTTATTGAATTATTTTTTCTACGGCCAATCCATTCCTGGAACTTATTACCTGGCAACTCTAATCATCTTATTTGGTATGGTATTGCTCGTCGATGTAAATGAAATGGCCTTTGATATGTCAGGGATCATTTTAGGGCTGGTATCGGCATTTTTTTATGCCTGTTATCTTATCGTGAGTAAACGGAATATTATTTCACCCAATATGTCTACTTTAATGGTATGCCTGGGTTGTATGACGGGTTGCTTTCTAGTCTCCTGTTTTAATCACACATTGGTGCTTCCTCAAAATTTGAATATATGGATTAATCTTGCTGGAATTGGTTTGGTTGCGACGGTTATTCCGATTTTATTCATGTTGCATAGTTTAAAATACATCAGTTCAGAAAAAGCATCGCTGCTCTCAGTTTTAGAGCCGGTATTTGTTGTAATTTGGGGTGTTTTGCTTTTAGGTGAAACGGTCAAACCACTGCATGCTCTTGGTATGGTATTTATTCTGTCAGGTGCTGTGATCACATTATTTAGTCATAAAATGGATTTAAAGGCTCAGCTGTTCCGAATACTGAGAATTAAGCATTTGGACCCATCAGCTTGAGAGTAGCCAATCATTAATAATTTTATGATTTTCTAAATCCAATAATGCAGGAGCATGTCCTGCATTTTCTATTTCATAAACATCAGTTAGTGGATGCATTCGCTGCATTCTATTAATTATTCCCGGGGTGAGCAAGTCGGAGTGTACGCCATGAATGACCAATACCGGACAATGAATTTTGGTCCATACTGACCATAAGTCAATGTCATATAAAATACCTTCTAACGATCTCTGCGGATGATGAAAGAATTCAGAGATGACCTGAAAGGATGATTTGGGGTTTTTAATTCCTGGGTCAACTTTAACCGTATATAGATCAGGAGCTCGTTGTTCTATACTGTGCTTTGTAAAAAAATCCCATTGTTTTTCGGTTAGTGGGCCAAATTCAGCATAATTCCTCTTAAAATGCTGCTTTGCCTCTTCCACGGTTTTAAAATCAGGATCCTTGCCGGCATATTTAGCCAGCCGTCTTAATCCATGAATAGGAACCTGTGGGCCAATATCATTAAGGATAAGTCTGCGCACAGGAGAGTGAGGTAGTGCTGCGATCATCATACCAATTAGGCCGCCCATGGATGTTCCAATCCAATCGATTTGGGTTGCATCCGTACGAGCTATCAACGCATTCATATCATTGACATATTGAGTGAAATTATAATGACTGGAGTGATTAAACCAGGAACTATTACCCCTTCCCACGACGTCTGGACAAAATACATGGCGGCCCTGATTCTGTAAATAATGTGCCAAAGAATCAAAGTCACGCGAATTGCGCGTGTAACCATGAACACAAAGCACTGTGGGGAGTGATGGTGACCATTCTCCCCACTCTGTATAGGCTACACTATGAAAACCTTCATCGGAAACACCGAGGAAACTGTTCTTTTTCATGAGGTTCAGTGCCTAAACAGGCATCTCAATTAATACCAATTTCCATAACCTGAAGCACCACAACAACTAGAATAGGTTGTAGCACAACATGTATTACCACAGCCAGTTAGTAAAGTGGCACCGGCTACTACTGCTAAGGCAAGAATTATTGTTTTCATTACTATCCTTGTTATGTTATTTGTATATTAAATATACGACATGATTTGAAATATATCCAATCAATCATAATTAAGTAAGTAAATGAAATTGCACTATTTTGAGGAAGGCTATGGGTAAGTCACTCGACACAAGGGCATCTATAAACTTACCGGCCGTTCAGCTCATTTGCAACCACTGTAATTTCCACAGTTCATAGATAAATTCCTGATTGGCCGATGAGTTCAAGAATGATTTGATACTCTGAGTGGATATAAATCGATTGTTTGCAATAAGAGTGATTAATTCAGGTGTTACCTCATCAACACACCACGGACAGCCATTTATAAACAAGTCACAGGACGAATTATCCTCCAATTGCACATAGGCAAATCGGCACGATGCATCTCTGACTAACCCTTCTTCGGTCTCCAGTGTCGCCAGAAAATCAGGTAAATCAGCGATGTCCTCTTCTTCTAATGGTATGGCGAGTTGTTGTTCTGATTGCTGATCCAGGCGAGTCGCAAAGCAGCCAAACCAGGACTTGATAACTGATTCATCCTTAATTAATTGCTGTAATAATTTTTGCGCACTTTGCCAGGCAGGTGCTTTAATCTCAGATGTATGGGTCAAATCACTCCAGTCGGGATCCTGATATAAGTTTTTAAATAGTTCATTCTCCGATAAATAATCCCCCAGACTATCCCATAATTCCTGCCCCTGATAACTTCTGTAACCAAATGAATAGGTCATGCATTCATCAGAGAGTGAAACCCCATGATGACCGATATGTGGCGGAAGATAGAGCATGTCTCCTTCTTCTAGAATGAATTCTTCTTCGGTGTTGAATTCGTTCATAATCCGTAATTCTAAATCTTTAATGTAATTTTCGCTGGTGCACTTTTGACTGGTTAAAGACCACTTGCGACGTCCTTTTCCCTGGTAGAGAAATACATCATAGTTGTCATAATGCGGGCCAACACTACCTTTTAATACCGCATAACTTATCATAACATCGTCAATTCGCCATTGTGGGATGAAATTAAAATGATCTAATAAGTCATAAACCTCGGGAACAATGCGATCGACACCCTGAACTAATAAAGTCCAGCGGGTTTCAGGTAATTTTTTAAAATCTTTAACAACGAAAGGACCTTTTTGGAGATGCCAGTATGGTGAGGCATCAGGGGTCTCTCGTACAATGCGACTTTCCACATCTTCTTCTAAAGCAAGGCCTGCTAATTCATCAGGAGAGACAGGATTAATAAAGTCTGGCAAAGCGTTTCGAATGACCAGAGGCTTTTTTTGCCAGTAATCTTTAAGAAATGTTTGCAATGAGATGTGATTAAATTGAATCATAAGGGCACAAGTGAATTTAAAGGGCCTAATTTAAGCATTATGCAGGCTTAGGAGGCAACACTTATCTCATTATAAAGCGCCAGTTCACTTTATATAATATAATGCTAACTGTTTTGCAAAATACGCTCGAGTTCCCCTTTAGCCTGTCGCGAGAAGGTGATCAAATCATTTTCTTTATCAAAAAATTCGAATGATTGAATGAGGGACTCTTCATCGTGATGTTGAAATGCAGTCGCTTTTTTTTCAATCTCTGCATTTTTATAGCCTAAAAATTTGAGCACCTGTTTGGTCATGGTTAATGAGGAGTCAAATAACTCACGCTTGAAGTAGTCAACTCCTGCTTTATGCAATTCAAATGCATGGCGACGGTTTCGAGCACGGGCATAAATAGTTAAATGGGGAAATTCTTTTTTGGCAAGCTTCACTATCTCCAAATTGGTATCTGCATTTCCCACAGCTACAATAAGCAATTTGGCATATTCTGCGCCTGCGCTTTTTAATAAATCAAGCCTGCTCGCGTCACCAAAATAACCACCGTAACCAAACTTGCGTAAGAGTTCAATTTGTTCTGGATCTTTTTCCAAAACGGTAACTTTTATATGTTCGCCGTTCAATAATCGTCCGATAATTTGTCCAAAGCGACCATAGCCTGCCAAAATTATTCCGTTGCGTTCGTTAATCGGATCGTAATCACGTTTCGGGATAACACTCATAAATTTGGGTACGACAAAGCGGTGGTATAACAACATTAAAAAAGGAGTCGCCAACATCGATAAAGCCACAACCAGGGTAAACAGACCTCGGGTTTCAGCAGTGATCACCTGAGATTCTTTGGCATATTGAAACAATACAAATGCAAATTCGCCGCCTTGTGATAATGCCAACGCAAATCCAATGGTCTGAATTTTAGTAAGATTAAATAAATGCCCCAGACTGAATAAAACCAAAGCCTTAACGATGATTAGTCCAATAACCAGGGTTGTAAGCTCCATCATGTGATCAGCAAATAGATTGAAATTCATCCCCATACCAACGGATATGAAAAATAACCCAAGTAATAATCCTTTAAAGGGTTGAATATCTGCTTCAACAGTGTGCTTGTACTGAGAGTTTGCCAAAACAACGCCAGCTATGAACGCACCTAAAGCAGGGGACACGCCAATTGATTCCATGAGCAGGGTAATTCCAACGATAACTGCGAGGGAGAAGGCAGTAAAAACTTCCCGCAAATGGGTTCTGGCAATAATTAAAAACAAATGGCGCGATAAATAATGGCCAACCAGAATAACTCCCCCAATGACACCAGTAACCAGTAAGGCATGCATTAATTTGGGAAGTTGCGTAATATAGGTAGATTCCTGGACATCAGGGACGTTTCCATAAGGGCTTAACAGCGGCATAATGATAAGTATAGGAATCACCGCTATATCCTGAAACAGCAAAACCGCAAATGAGGTTTCGCCTTCAGTTGTTTTCATCAAATTTTTTTCTTGCAACATTTGCAAAACCAATGCGGTCGATGAAAGAGCTAAAGCCATACTTAAGGCAAGGCTCGCCTGCCAACTATATCCGAGCGAAATACCCAACCCGGTTAAAGCGCCTGTCGTTAATAGAACCTGTAATCCACCCAGACCTACTATTAGTTTTCTTAATTTCCACAGTTTACTGGGTTCGAGTTCAAGCCCAATTAGAAACAACATCATGACCACGCCAAACTCGGCAAAATGCATTATTTGTTCGGCATTTCCAATAAGTTTTAAGCCAAATGGTCCGATAAGAATTCCAACAACCAAATAACCGATTACTGAACCCAGTTTAAAGCGGCTGGCAATAGGTACCATGACACTTGCAGCGGCAAGAAAAATAAATACATGATAAAAAAGATTTTTTTCCATTATAATACCCGTTGATTTAAGGGGTTCATTGCATGACAGTTTTTAAATTTTTTATTACTGCCGCAGGGACAGATACTGTTACGCGCTATTTTGTTAACTGGCGAAGGTTTGGTAAAACCATCCACATAAAACCATATCTCACCCTCTTTATCAAATTCACTCAGTTCATGAATGGACTTTAATCGATCGCGTTCGAGATAGGTGGCTATAAATTCTACATATCCTTTATTAGGACTTTGTAAATGGGATTGGATTACCTTTAAATTAATCCAGGTAACCGGGGAAGAGGAAGTCTGATTATGAGATAAATTAAAATTTAGTAGCGCTTTGCCTTTCATTGTCTGTTTAATGTAATCCATTTTCCCCAAACTGTAGGCGGTATAGCGCGATCGCATTAATTGTTCGGGAATTTGAGGTTTTTTTATCCCGTTAAGATAGGCAGCACAACAGTCGCTGAACGTATTTTGGGATCCACATGGGCAAAATGTCATTAATTAAACCTGGATATGAGTTCCTTGAATGGGTGCTTTATTCTATACTGCATTAAGAGATTACTGAATGGTTTCTTTGAATTTCATCGTTTTGCTAGGGAAGGACATTTAAAATGATTACATTATTTCAATTTCACCGCTCATGGGACTTGCCCAATGCAAGTAGTTTTTGCATGAAGTTGGAAACTTATTTACGTATGACCCATACGCCTTATGAAAACAAATTCGTAACTAATCCGCAAAAGAGTCCAAAAAACAAACTACCACACATAAAAATGGATGGCATTACCTATTCCGATAGCGAATTAATTATTGACGATTTAAAAGCGCGACTCGGAGACCCTCTGGATAAAAATTTAACCCAGCAACAAAAATCAATGGCCGTATTAATAGAGGCTACTTGCTGTGAACGATTATACTGGTATTCAGTTTATATGCGGTGGCAAGATGATGAGGGGTGGGAATACGTCCGAAAAACCATGTTTGAAAAATTACCACGTATACCTAAACTGTTTTTGCCTGGAATGGTTAGAAAATACATGCTCAAACAGCTTAACTGTCAGGGGACAGGGCGGCACAGTTTTGAGGAGATAAAGCAATTGGGTATAAAAAACCTGAATGCCATGTCGGAAATTTTAGCAGACAAACCCTATTTCCTAGGTGATGATCCTACCAGTATTGATGCAACAGCATTTTCTTTTCTAACTAATATTATTTGGACTCCACTGAACGACCCTATTAAAAAGCATGGATTATCTTTGCCTAATATTACCGCCTATTGCAATAGGATGTGGGATGAGTATTATCCTGATTTAATAAAACCAAAAATAATTTAACGAGGATAAGGTAACTGATGAACGCCCATTTATTAACCCAAACAGTTGATGCAATTGATTCAGCACAAAGTATTAAATGTCTGGAAGAAGGAAAAATTTTGTTTTTTCCTGATTATTATTACTCACTTGTTGATAAAACCCTGATGTCAGACTCCATTCTGCATGGCACACATAAAAATGTAAGCTACGATTACAAACGCAATAAATTGGGTGCTTTTAATAAAGAAGCATCTAGCTTGAGTAATAAATTGGAATTTTTGTTAAAAAGTTATGCTGAGTTTTCTTTGGATTTGGTGCAAAAAACATTACCCTCTTATATACCGCACTTGCAATGGGGTAGAACCAGTTTCCGTCCTGCTCAAATTAGTGGCCGAAGCAGCTCCAAACGAAAAGATGATAGCCGACTGCACGTTGATTCTTTTTCAGCAACGCCGGTAAATGGATTAAGAATTTTACGGGTATTTTGCAATGTCAATCCCGATCAGGAGCCGCGCGTGTGGCAGGTAGGTGAGCCTTTTGAACACGTGTTAAATGAATTTGCACCTAAAATTCCTTCTTATAATAAATTACGTGCAAAAATATTAAAATGGGTTAAAACGACAAAAAGTCTTCGTTCTCCCTATGATCATTACATGCTTCATTTGCATGACATGATGAAAAAAGATGATTTTTATCAAGGTAAGGTCAATAAAACTCAAATCGATTTCCCAGCCCAAAGCTCCTGGATAGTGTTTACGGATCATGTGTCCCATGCGGCTCTGAGTGGCCAATATTTGCTCGAACAAACATTTTATCTTCCAGTTGATAAAATGGCTCAACCGGAACACTCACCTTTTTGTGAATGGCAAAAATTCAGGCCTGAGCTAAAAAAACAGGCATAGCTCCAATTGACTCTAATATTATCGAGGTTAAATATGAAAAAAATGATTAATAGGTTCCTGGTGGCTTTTTTAACAGCTAATATTTCAAGTGGCTTTGCGGCCAATTTAAAAAATTGGCAACTATCGGAAGACAGTATTGGCCCTATCCATATCGACATGACCTTAGCCCAAGCTGAGAAGGAAACGGGTATAAAATTTAATGCAACCAAGAACACACAGCAGACAGACGATGGCAGTTGTTACTATGTCACTCTTAAAGGCATCAAGGGTTTGTCCTTCATGATCACCAACAATAAAATTGTGCGAATTAATGTAAGCTCGCCTGACTTCAAGACCACTAAAGGGGCATCCATTGGTGACTCCGAGAGTAAAGTAAAAAAATTATATCAGGGTAAACTTGAGGTTGAACCTAATAAATATGAATCGAAAAGCCACTATTTAACTTTGAGCGATACGGCAAAGGATAGAGCAATTCGATTTGAAACCAATGGCAAAACAGTTACTTTAATGTATAGCGGCAAGGATAATGAAGTGCATTTTGTTGAAGGTTGTCTGTAATTAAACAGTACATAGAACGTAAAGAGTTATCCACATATTCTGTGGGTAACTCTGTGTGAACCTTGTAAAATAATACGTATAAGATTACTTAGAGCTCGAATTATAAAGTCGAGTTTCTGATTTACTGGGTTTTTCCCAATGTTACAATTTCCTGACATTCCTGATTTGCAATAGTGTATTTTTGCAAATGAACTCTGATTTCATCTGAAACTTCCAAGCCATATTCATTGTGTGTTTTGGCTATTGCATCATGAATCACCGTTTGGATCATTTCTTTAACTGGAAGTCTTTTACGATATTCTAGTGCTGATATTTGAAGACTAAGATTTTCAACCTCATGTTCTCCATGAAATGTATGAAGAGACGCTTGTTTTCTTTTTTCAAATAGCAATTGAATATCGCTTGTAAGCTTTTCATATTCTATAGAATAAGCGTTTTCCAAAGTTTCTTCCATAAAACGAATGATGGCCTCTGGCGATTCAGAGTGAGAGATAATCAGAATCGCGCAAAAAGACGACAAAGTATTAAGTTCATGATTGTATTTATTCTTATTATTAATTTTTAGATGATTCAGTGCAGCAAGACTATGATAGGAGAGTAATTCATAGCACTCCGATTTTGGAATAGGAAGGATTGTTTCAGGAGTAGGCTGAATCATGATGATCACCCATCGATACGTCTCTATATAAATTATAGCATCAAGTGTATAATTTTTGTTCAAAATTGTTTGTTATATTTAAAATACCCTCAGTGCTATCACTCAAATCTCCATCCAATAATTTGCTATACTTACAACGGGATGGAGTGGGGTTAGTTTTGGAGGACTAAATGACATTGACTAAAATCCTAATTGCTGGCGATTTTTCCAAGCACTCGGACTATGCATTGCAAAGAGCAATATCTTTAGCAGACGAACACAATGCCCAATTAATTTTTTTACATGTCTTAACCCAGCCCTGGATTGGCGCATTAGCGCAACATTCAGTTCAAGAGCTTAATGAGGAATTTATTGTAGTAAAAAAGAAAACAGAGGAAGAGCTGTTTAACCGATTAAAAAAATATTCCCAACAATTTAAAATCCAAATATCTGTCCAATTTGGCAGAGCCACCGATGAAATTGTTCGTTATGCACAGGAAAATCATTGCAACATTATAGTTGCAGGGGCTCATGGTGAGTATTACATAAATGATTATGTTCTGGGTACGACTTCAGGTGCAATCGTTAGAAACAGCCTTATGCCCGTGTTGCTGGTAAAAAAAGATCCTACATTTTCTTACAATCGTATCTTGATTGCGACTGATTTATCAGAGGTCAGTCGTGATGCGATTGAATTCACATATAAGAGTTTTCCTAACGCTACTTTTCAGCTATTGCATGTTGTTGATGTATATTATCGCAAGTTTTTTAATGTTCGGGAGCCGGATGAATATTTGATCGGTTCAGAAATTCATGCGGCACAAGGTATTGTTTCAAGG
>JAUXYG010000170.1 GCA_030694525.1 Legionella sp.
TTTTGTAATACTAATCCATTCGCACTAAGACCTGAAATAGTACCTCCAACCGTGTAAGTAATAGCACTGCAAACCACTTTAATGTCAGTAATGTCATGATTTATATTAATACCCTCATTATTGCTCACCGTACAGGTTAAGCCTGGAGGTTGTGAGGCAGCCGTGACATAATAAGTTCCTCCTGCAGGAATAGCAGTTGGAAACGTAAATGAGGTAGCACCTGGCGGTATGTATAGGGAATCAGTTCCATTATTCTCTAAAACCAACCCCGTTGTAGCAAGGCCAGATACCGTTCCGCCAACAGTATAGGAAGATTCGGAAGGGGGATAAGTATTACTTTTTTTAATATTTAACTCCTGACCACTGGAAGGCAAAGAACAATAAATTGGATTAGTAACGGTATTGCATACCTCAGGACCACCTCTAACATCTCCAATTAAATAATCAGCGGTAATTTGCAAGGTGATGGTACAGCTCGCTTTTGGTGCGAGGTTAAACGGTTGGGCGCAAGTTCCCCCTGTTTGTACGATACCCTGAGGGAGTCTGCGTAATCCATTAGCATTTAAGGGAAAAGGGGTATTATTAGTAACCTGATAGGTGGCGGTTGCTATTTCACCGGCATAGATAATGGCTGGAGCTTTTTGGGTCGGAACGATTAAAAATACCGGTTTCGCTGCATTGCTCAATCCTGAGATTGAAACAATTAATCCTAGAGCAATCCATCGCAAAAGGTTCTTCATTTTTATTTTTCCTTAAATAAAATGGGTTATTTTAAATCAGGGCAGTTAATTGAATTCGTAACTGGTGTGAATATGAATTATTGATACTTAGGGTTTCCCGTGTCACTTGAGCAGGACTTGGTCCCAGGACTGCCTTGCCTAAATCGGCAAATTGATATCCTATACCGAGTCGGACCGGAACGTTCAGATCCACATCAATTCCCGCTCCTACTGCCCATGTGAACGAACTTTGCATGTTATTCGTATAAGGGGACATCGGAGAGGCTTCAGATATCAGTGGCGTTTCGTGGTAACCCGATACCCTGTTGAGTGCGATACCGGCTTCACCTGAAAGATAAGGATGTACCGTATTTTCAATTGTTCCTAAAATTTTGCCAGCGGCTACTAAACGTGAATATTGGGTTTCATAACTGTAAAGAAAGTTATTATATTCTGGCAGGGTAAATTGCCACACTTCACCTTTACTGGTTATTTCAGGGTTAAAGTACCCAGATATACCTAATTGCCAAAAGTATCCATTAGATTTTATTGACTCTATCCCCAAACCAATTCCCAAGCTTGCGGTACTGGCATAATCATCATAATTAGTATAATAATTGGCAAATGGCGGGAGCAGGGTAACGGTTTGAGCTCTACCGGGGCGCATGTAATCTCCACCAAGGGTAAAGACCCCATATGGGTGGTAAGCAGAGTCGAAATGAGATTGAGACATAGTACCGGCTAAACCAGACTGACAGACCGCAAACAACATTCCATAAACTAAAAAGTTCTTTGGTAACATCAAAATTCTCCATTTTTAAATCAGTAAGGCAATTTATCATCCAATACAGATTAATCAGAGACAATCCATAGAATGAAAGCTTCATAATGTAACATTGACATTGGTGAATTGCATTAATTTTTCAATGAGATTGTATCTAGAGGTTAATAGCGTTATAATTGGCAGCTTTTAAAACCTTGCCTTACTGCATATTTAAAAAACAGAAGGCTATATCCATAAGGAGAAACCATGAGACATTACGAAATTATGTTTCTTGTGCACCCCGATCAAAGCGAACAAGTTCCAGCAATGGTTGAGCGCTATGAAGGGATCATAGGAAAACACAATGGCTTAATTCACCGCAAAGAAGACTTGGGCCGCCGTCAATTAGCCTATCCAATCAATGATGTACATAAAGCTCATTACTTTTTAATGAATATTGAGTGCAATCTTGAAGCGCTGGAAGAAATTAAAAATGCATTTAAATTTAACGATGCAATTTTAAGAAACTTAATCACTGTTCAGAAACAAGCGATTACTAGTGAGTCCGTGTTGATGAAGAAAGAAAAAGAAACCAGAGCCGCTTAAGAGGAGAATATTTATGTCAGCTTATTTTCGTAGAAAAAAAATGTGTCGTTTTAGCGCTGAAGGCGGAAACGAAATTGATTATAAAGACATTAATTTATTAAAAAATTATATTTCTGAAACTGGTAAAATCGTTCCCAGCCGTATTACCGGAACGCAAACCCGTTTTCAAAGACAATTAGCTAAAGCAATTAAACACGCCCGTTTTGTTGGCTTATTGCCTTACTGTGATAGCCATAGATAATAATGATGAGTTCAGGCAATTTTATAATCAAACAAAGTAATGCTTTATTGGAAAATAAACAGTATGCAGTTTTATGTGCTGTAGTTTTTTCCATTATGCCCTTTGCTTCATGGTTATCAGTTGCTCTGGTCTCGTTAATTACCTTAAGAAAAGGGGCGCTCCGCGGGTTTGAAGTATTAATGCCTGCGCTCATTATTCACTCCGTACCATTAATGATGATGTTGCCGCTTGAGAGTGTTTTAGTTAACAGTCTTATTGCATTCATTCCTTGTTATCTTGCAGCTATCACTTTGCGTCATACAAAGAAATGGCCGGCGGTGTCCGGGATATTTTTCCTCCAGGCATTATTAGGATTTTTATTAGTCCAGGTTTTAGTGCCAGATTTTGTTGTTGAGCAGTTTTCTCAATTTCAGAAGATATTAAATCAATATCAGGATTATCAATCATTACTGGGTTCTTCGGAGAAATTAAACTCTTTTCTTCTGGCTCAGTTATTTTTTGGCATTCAAATATTAAGCGTGATTGTATCGGCAATACTTTCTCTAGCATTTGCTCGGTCAATTCAAGCCAGGTTATTCATGCCCGGTGGTTTTAAAAGTGAATTATTAGAGTTTCGCAGTGGTAGATTATCATTTTTAGTATTAATGAGTGTTTCAATTGGCACCTATTTTGAATATCCATTAGCTATTAATTTACTGCCACTGGTTCTTGGTTACTTTTTATTATCTGGTTTTAGTTTGGCTTATTATATTTTTGCTCGCAAAAGGCAGTTTAAAGTGGTTGTATTATTATTCTTAATAATACTGTTAAAACCATCTTTTGTATTATTTGCCTATATAGTTTTTGGTTCACTAGATAGTGTGTTTAATTTAAGATTATATCTCCCGACAAGGGTGAGAGGATCAATTTAAGGGGTTATTAAGATGGAAGTTATCTTATTAGAAAAAGTACGAAATTTAGGTGGTTTGGGCGATAAAGTAACTGTAAAGTCAGGTTATGGCCGTAATTTTTTAATACCGCAAAATAAAGCGGTTTTTGCCACATCAAAAAGTATTGAGCTGTTTGAACAACGTCGTGCTGAACTTGAGAAAAAAGCACAACAATCTTTGGCACTGGCAGAACAGCGTGCTGCTAAATTAAATGATACCAATTTAGTAGTTGCTGCTATGGCAAGTGATGAAGGTAAGCTCTATGGTTCAGTTGGGGTTAATGAAATCAAAGACGCCTTAGTTGCAAAATCAATTGAAATCAGCAAGCGTGAAATAGTAATGCCTGAAGGCCCACTGCATTCAATTGGTAATTATACTGTTGAAATTCATGTACATAGTGATGTTATCGCACACTTACAAGTTGAAATCGTACCTTCAAAATAAGCTTTAAATCATTGTTACAGGGTAATTTCTGTAACAATGATTTCCCTAATCTGATAAATTATTTTAATAATCAAATATATTGTATAAATATTAATATGACGCACAGGTGAATGTTGTTTGGGGTAAAGTGAGTTTATTAGATTTTATAGGGTTTCGTACCACATATATCTGATTTGCCGTATAATTTTATTTCTAGTTTTTTTAGTTCATTTAATAATTCTTTAATTTTATTTTCATAATTTGAATTATAAATAGCCTGATCAATTAACTGCTTTTCTCTTTCTTTATCTGGAGAAAAATTATTTGTAAGTCCTAGCTCTAATTGCCATTTTCTCTTTACCAATTCATTATGAGATTCAATGTATGTTCGAGCTAACTTTTTTAAATCGTTAATGGTTTGAGTTTCAGGACTGATATAAGAATCATTATTTGTTTCATTTGGATTATTCATAATAAGTACCGGTTTTATATAATTATAGTCCCATTGTAAAACTGAGTGTACATTCTAATAAAGATTTCTGTGCGGCTGACGTATCTTTGTTTCTTGATTCCGTATGCCCTGATTTGGTGTATTACCATTGTTTTTTTTGCCAACATAAAATAAATAGGGGTTTGTGCTTATTTTTATTTGGGGTGAAGTGTTTTCAACAGACTTTAATTTAGCGTAAACCCATTTCAATTCGACGGAATTATACTTATTGCATAGTGTCATATTTTGATATGTATTAAATAATTCTTCAGGCTGATTCTTTTGTAAAGAACCTAATAATTTATTGCATTCGATAAAATCCTGAGAAATTAAAAGCATTACCTTACCAATAATGCTTCTATAAACTGATTCTGGTTGAGGCAATTTATGATCTCTCGTTAAACAAGTATCTATTAATTCCAGTAATTTCATTTGCTTAAGAATTGGCATGATAAGTTGATAGAATTTTAATTCTGTATGTTGAACTAAAACTTTAATTTCATCGCTGGGTATGATTGGGGTACCTGCAGTAGCAAAGTTTTTCATATGATCTATCATTTGTTCTGCAGCTTGTATTGCATCTTCAGTGGTAAGATATGCCCAAAATGAAGGAGTTTGTAATGCGCTTATTTGTAATTGAGTTCTTCTGCGTTTAAAAAATTCTTTATATCTGTTGTTTTGAATGCAAGTATATGTGTCAACAAAATGATCTATAAATTTATCGGGAATTAAACATATTTTTAAAAGAGCCTGATTTACCTCGTTACGAAACTGCGGTGCTTTTGATAGGGATGGATTAACAATGAAACTAGTGGGATTTAAAACATTTTGATTAATTAAATCAAGCCAATTATAGGCATAGAAGCCTGAAGAGTAATTTATGGGGTAGGGAAGATTTTCAATATTTTCAGGTGTAAGCTCATAAGTTTCTTTATTAAAAAATTCAGCAAAACACCATTCTCCATCAATTTTGACTACCTGGCCATTATTATTGATGCCAATATTACCATTTTTTAAATCAATTTCTTCCAGAAACATGGATACTGCTAGTGCTTGACCAAGTCCTGTAATAGTATTATTAGCAAAATTGCCAGGTTGATTTAGTGGTAAATTTTTATAATTATTAATTTCTTCTGAAAGAATATAATATATATCAGGCTTTACAGAGCTGTCTTTAGCTATTCTGGTGATTGGTTGGTGAGGAATAATTAAACGAAAAAATTCCTGTGCTAATAATTCTATCCTCGCATTCGCTTCTTCAGCAATCTTTTTCCGTACCCAAGTCGTATCACCGGTATCGATTAAAATCCCACGACATACGTCATGCTGATAGCTTACGTCAGTGTTTACCTGTGATTTTTCTACTGGAATAAAATCAGAACTATTAGTGTCGGGCATATTAAGCACTATAAGTACAATATTAGAGCATTATATATCGTCAACATTAACGCATTATTAAGTTAATTAATTCTGGGGAAATGATTTAAACGCTAAGAGTTTATTTTCAATCAAGAGACTTAGTTAATGAAACCTTAATCATTACAAAGTATAATTTACAGCAATGAATCGCAAGAGGTATTTAGAATGAGTGTGGTCTTGGATCTTCGTAAATTTTTAATTGAATATAGTGGTGCAGCAGGGCGGATCATTCAAAATCAAAGTAAACGTGATAAAAAAGAATCTGTTTTTTTTGCGCCTATGAAATCAAAAACGGATTTGTTAATAAAGCCTGCTTATATTGCTACAGCACCGGTTTGTATGGTTTTTATTTCTATTGAATTAATTACATTAAGTGCACTTACTCTAATATCCGTAATAGTTGAATCTCCTATACAGGAAACTAAAACCAGTCAAAAAAATCTTGAGATGGTTGGCAAAACATTATTTTTAGGTTTGCTTTCTCTGGTGGTTGCAGTATTTAGTCCAATTTTAAATCTGGTTGATTGCATAAGTAGCTTGTTTGCTGAAGTTAAACCTAACTATGGATTAGATTCATCTTTAAACTATTATTAATAAACTAAATTTAAAAATATTAATTACATCAATAGATAATATTTATTTCTTTATGCAATCCCATGAAATAAAAGAGATATATGCTTAAATTTGAGCTGTATTTATTTCCATTTAATATTGCATCCAATGCTAGGTTTTTGCTCAAATTCAATAGGTTCCTTTTGAATAAGGTGATCCAGTGCCATGCGTATGGAATTTCCTGTAACGGGGATATTATTCCCGGGTCTTGAGTCGTCAAGCTGTCCGCGATAAACCAGTGATAATGATGTGTCAAAAATATAAAAATCAGGAGTGCAAGCAGCGTTATACGCTTTCGCGACTTCCTGAGTCTCATCGTATAAGTAGGGAAACGGATAGTCTAACTCTTTGGCAACTATTTTCATATTTTGCGGCGAATCAGCAGGGTAATTCTCGACATCATTGGAACTGATAGCTAAAAACCGTATTTCCTTTGGAATATATTCATTTGCAAGTAAAGTAAGCTGACTGTTTACGTGCTTAACATACGGGCAGTGATTGCAAATAAACATCAACACAGTTGCTGTGTATTGATGTTTATCCATAAGCTTAATCAGTTCGCCACTGATTACATCTTTTAATACAAATTGTGGAGCAATTGTGCCTAGAGGAAGCATGTTAGACTCGATTCGACTCATAGTTTACCCATATTAATTAAAAAAAGTTGGTATAAAGCCAGCACTGCAAATACCGTATTTAAAACTGCCCAAATATATGATGCATAGTACTCTTTATATCCACTATAGTAGGCATAAATGGCCACAAATAAACTACCGGAGAAAAAAATCCATTGATTATTATAAGCAAAGCCTAAGGATAAAAGAGCAATTCCAACTACACCAATTAATAAAAAAATACTGTTGTCCTTACCCATCATTAAATAAAAAATAAGCAATTGGAAGCATAATAGAACAGGTAACGCGGATTGGGTATATGGTCCAACTCCAAGCAATATAGCAGAGTGCCCTGCTGCGAGAATAAGTTCTAAAGCGATAAAATAAACCAGCTTATAATGTATGGCCGTTAACAGAAGGGAAAAGGAACCGAATATATAATAAACTTGTGGGTAACTTTGAGTATGCCCGTATAAGATTATAAGAGCTCCCAGAACACCTAAGCCAGTATATCGGCTATCCACATCAGTTTTAGCCACTTATCACCATTTTAAATAGATGCCTTTAGCCACGGAATCCTGAATAACAGCCTGCTGTGATTTATTAGTGGAAATCCAATAATTACCCATATTGCTTAAAGCAAATCTCACTCTGGGATATTGGCATACTTCCAACACCTCACTGCAATTTGTTTCAGTTGTATTTTCTAATTCATGTTTATAACATTTAAAATTTACATTTTTTACATCAGAGGCAAAAGCACCCCAGTTGGCAGGATCAATTGATGCCTGTAATGGTGGGCTCATGAACGCATCACCTGTTTCATGACGTTCCAATTCTATTCTGGTGTTGGATCTGTTTTGAATGAGATAATAAGATTGGTCACCAGTCTCATTCAATACAAGATATCGGTCACTATAGCCAAAGCCTGTTACTTCGCATCCACGGGGGAAAGAAGAGTTCGCATGTGATGCAGTTACTAGCAAACTACAAAGAAATAGGGACGAACCTACGAGATTTAATGGTGACATAATTTCCTCAAGAAACATACTTTAGGGCTATTTTAATCATAAAATAGCTAAAGTCTATCCTGGAATGAAAAAATAGAGCTATAAATCTCTATTTGCTGCTATTTTAGCTTTAATCATAGGATAGTAGGTTCGATAAAAGCTTAAAAATAGATACATACTTATATAACCCAGGGATAAAGTTAACCACAATTTATTGGTTTCAGGGTAATAAATTAATAAGCATGCAGAACTGATACCGTAAATCACGGAACAACAGTGCATTAGAATTTTAAGGATTCTGGAGTCCGTTAAATAATCAAGTCTTG
>JAUXYG010000196.1 GCA_030694525.1 Legionella sp.
GGCGTCAATACTTACTTCTTCATGAACTTTGAGATTTTTTGCTTCATCAGCAAATACGTTGAATGTTGTGCTAATGAGCATTGATGCAAGCAATAAACTAAATTTCATATGATATCTCCTAAAGTAATTAAATAAATACCCACAGGTATACTAACCAGTATACTACCAAGTATACAGAACTGTATACAATTTAATTGAGGCTAAATATATTTAGAATATTAGAGAGAAAATCCAACAATGTTGTTCTAGCGGAAATTAAAGTAGTGGGTATTCAATTTAAATTAATGGGTGATTTTTTAAATAAATCTAGCGATTACAGAATTTCGATAAGGCATTTTGATATAAAAAAGTGTCGGTAATTAGTTTAATAGATGGTTAACTTTTAAAACTCTCTAGCGTCAGCTTTGTCCCGCTTAAAATACGCTTGCCAGCTTTATTTATGTCAACATAGTCTTGCTTAATTAAGCCAATTATTAGTGAGTCCATTTAAAATAATTGTAGGTAGCTCTTTTCACTGGAATACTCAATACATATCGAGCAGTCCAAGGACACCTGATACTCGCCTAGCAAAGCGTGCGAAGCCCAGTGATTAGTATTTCTACAAATTATCCAAAAATTCTTGCCACTCTTCCCGACCTTTATTTAATAACATTTAAGTAGATTGTCGTTTCCAATAAATATTAAGTTAAGGAAACGAAAAGTGTTAAAAAATATTAAAAGCTCAATAAATGCAATTGCCCTAGAAGGACAAAATCTAGCCGTTAACATACATCTTACAGGGAAGTGTGATATGCGATGCATAGGATGCTATGCAAGATTTGGCGAGGACGTTGAATCAAAACCATTCGCTTTAACTAAGTACGATTGGATGCAAGTTCTTAATAACATTTACGACTTCAGTAATGGTCTAAATGTAAAAATTAACTTTGTTGGCGGTGAACCTTTGCTTTATCCGTCCCTACCTGAACTATTAGATCACTCTAAGAATAAAGGCTTTACTACAAGTATCGTTACAAATGGTAGCTTACTCGAGAGGCGATTTAATGAACTTAATGGACTTGTTGACTGGATAGGTATGAGTATTGACTCATTTGATGAAAATACCTTAAGGGCATTAGGCCGAGTATCCAAAGGAAACACTCTCAATTACCTTGAAATTGTCCCACTAATTCATGCGTTAAATAGCAAGTTGAAAATAAACACTGTCATTTCTAAGCTAAATTGGCTAGAAAATATGACTGACAATTTGTCGACAATGAAAATCGATAGATGGAAGGTGTTTCAATTCTTACCTGTAATAGGTGAAAATGATCGTGCGCTAGCAGCACTGCGAATCAATGAAGATCAATTCCAGCACTTTTGTCAGCTACATAGCGTATTGCAACCCATTATTGAAAATAATGATGCAATGCAGGGTTCGTACCTAATGATTTCACCTGACGGTTTGTTGTTTGATAATGCTAACGGATATTATAAATATGGTCCTAGTTTATTACATGATATTGATCAGATCAGTATAGATAACATTGGATTCTCTACTATCAAATTTTTAAATCGCGGCGGCAGTTACGACTGGAAAACTCATACTCAAACTGGAGGCAAGAAATGAGTCGATACTGTAAAGATAAAGCGATTGATTCCATAGTGAGCAAACTTGTTAAATCCTCTCGATGGACTTTTGAGCGAAGAAAAAAGCATGGGCGCATTACAGCCCCTAGTGGTAAATTTGCTACTGTTCCAAGTACACCTAGTGATTTTAGAGTTGGCGTGAAATTTAGATGCGATATTCTACGAATTGATCCCAATTTAAGAGGTTTGATATGAGCGAGTTGAAAACCCCAATATCAAGTGTAATGACTGACTATCAACTAACGCCATTCCCGGCCATTGGGGAGTTGATACGATTTATTGCACGTGCATTTGATGTTAAAAACACCAACAAAAAGCTGGATAATTTTGCTCAAGATTTCAACTTCAATTGGTTTACTGAAAATGAGATAGTTGAAGATGGTATTTATGAGCCTATAAAGAAATTCGTTGATAAAGATTTTGCTGATTGGTTAATAGGCCATATTGGAGATTTGGTACAAAACTACAAACAACTCGTATTGACTACTAATATCGATGTCCTAAGGCGAGAGGATATATTACAGCCTTTAATCAATGATTTTTTTGCGGCTGAAGTACTTTCAATTATGAGAGATGCAGAAAGGGAGTTTGATTTTCCTTATGCGCAGAGCTTAGCTAATAATGACAAAACATTTATCGCCCTTGCACTAAGATCATTTTCGCAAGAGCAGGATTTTTTAGAAAAGATTGAGAGTGCATATGCAAGTGATTTCAAGCCAGACTGCAGTGGAGCTGACAGACGCACTAATAGGCTTGAGCAATTTAGAGATTGGCTTAAAGGAAAAAACATTCCAGATTTAATTAGTGTGAGGTATTTGGCAGAGTACGTCGCCAATCAAACATCTAAAAGCGTAAATAACATCATGCAATCCATGTTGTTGGCGCGAAGTTTAGATTGGACTTTTGCTGAAATTAAAAAGCATAATTTCTCTCTGGACTTCAGTAATCAGCTTACTTTAAAAAGTCATGAAGAAATAAACTATTCTCTTCAACAACTCAATGCCTCCAAAGGACCCCTCACTAATAATATTAGGCCTCTTTTTGAACAGCTGCTTTCAAAGTTTCATGATTATAAAAGTCAAAAATCACTAGGTGATTTAGTGTTGTGCAAAGATATATTGCAGAATGCACAGGAGCTGGTACTCAGAGAAAGTAGCTTACACTGTGCTCAATATAGGATTGATTTGTTTTGTGGCAGATTTTATGTGATGCAGGGGCAACCCGAGACAGCTCTTAAATTTTTTGAAACAGCCTTTACACGTAGCCTTTACCGAGCGGGGTCAACTCAAAAAGAAATCTTAAGGGATCTCCTTTCAACAGCAGCCTATTTAGAGGATAAGGCCTGCCTTAAAAAACATAAAGGATGGGGCTTGGCGTTCGGGATTTATCCAAAAAATAAGTTTTCTGAAGAAAAATTTGAAAATTGGGAATTAAAAGAATTAAAACTTTACTTTTATGAATTATTCCCGAAGAGTTGCTTATTTCTAGAGCTTGGTGATTGCTACCAATACCAGAGTAATGCTGTAAGTAAGGAAGAGCTAGATAAGCAGGCTCTCAATATAAGATCGCCCAACAAAAAAGTTCAGTACGGAGATAAATTAGTACCACAACTTCTAATGCAAGCTAGTTTAGGAAATTTTGAAAATGTAAAAAAATTACTTGAGCATGGTGCAGATGTTAATAAACTAGATTTTGAAAGTGGCGGAGGCTCTGCTTTATTAAATGCATTACAAAATGCCAACCAAACCTATTTACCAGAACACATATCAATCGTTTGTGAGTTGCTAAAGTATCCTCACTCAAAAGAGACATTAAACAGTCTAACTGACATTAAAAGACTTAGTATTTTGTTTGAGGCTATTAGACTTGGAAAACCAGATATTGTTAAAGTTATATTAGATATGGGAGCCAACCCAAATTTAAGAGCTGAAATCGACAACCAGTCGCCTTTGGATTATTGTATTCAACAACTGTACATTTTAAAAACTAAAGACTACTGGAAAAACTTATTTAATCAAACTGACCATGTAAACCTAGAGGATTTAGCCAGAATCACAAGACAATTTCCAAAGCATATGTTTGAAAAGACGGACGTATCATTTAACAACTGGAATGGCCTACATCATGAAATAAAGGATGAAGTGACGAAGTGTTTTGAGAAAAATCACAGACAAAAACATTCTGAGGCCTCTTTGTACGAAATATTGCAATTACTCCTAATTCATGGCGCTAATCCTAATAATGGCAACCCAAAAAATTATGGAGTAACTCCACTGATGTTTGCCGCAGAAGTTCAACATCGGCACATGTTTGAATTATTAATAAAATATAAAGGGGACGTGTATCAACCTAATAGTGAAGGTCGGTGCGCACTTGACTATTTAAGATCTGGTATCAGACCAAGCTAATAATATTAACCTGCTCACTGCAGACAGAGCTTAGCTACATATTGATGAGTGAATTGTCTATTACAATTAACGCTAGTTAAAGAACAACGGCCACAGCAGTGACCGTTGCATGCGAGACTCTCTCTGTGTTTTACACATAGCCACTCCGGGTGACATCTAGTTTCCTAGACGGCGCTACGTTATTACACTCGCTCAACGTAACCTTGTCATATGTAACACTAATTATAAATCAATGATTTAATTATTAATATAGAGTGACAAATTCTTAGTAAATTTGAGAGTTAAGTCCAATGGGCTAGATTGACGATAATTGTTAGCTTATATGCTGTCCTTAAGACATAGAGCCAGCTAAACGGTCAAATATAGAATACGTTTTTTGTGATAAACCAAGTACAGTGAGTTAATCGAAATTTGATTAAAAATTTGATGCTGATTCAGTTATGGAAACTGTTAATTATTGTTTGATGTTAAATATCTTAAGATATTTAACAAAATGTTCCACCAATCTTTATTTAGATTGCAAGATTGAAAAGTTTTTTCTTAAATAGATGTATTTATCTTATTGTATTTATATAGAATTTAATCTTAATTTAAATTACAAACGATAAATGAGGTTGTACGGTGGAATTTACTAAGTTAGGAAACTCAGCGCTTAATGTTTCTAAAGTTTGTTTAGGTACCATGACATATGGTGACCAAAACACTGAAGCAGAGGCGCACGAGCAATTAGATTACGCGTTGGCGCGCGGCATTAATTTTATTGATACGGCTGAAATGTACCCAGTGCCGCCAAAGGCTGATACTTATACCCGTACTGAGTCTATGGTGGGTACTTGGCTCAAGAAGCAGCCACGAG
>JAUXYG010000019.1 GCA_030694525.1 Legionella sp.
GTGATTCTAAGTGAGTTAAAAAAAGGGCAAATGACCCACATGCATCATGGCAGTGGGATGTCTTCTATGCCTATGGATAATGCGGCACCTGATTTAAATGATGTCAATTATGATGCTTTTCTCACCAATTATAAAACTTTAAAAAATCCTCAAATCGTTCCCGTTCATCCAGGAGATACTGTTCGATTACGTTTCATTGCGGGTTCTGCAATGTCCAATTTTTTTATAAATACAGGTATTTTGAAAGGAGAGGCAATCGCACTCGATGGCCAATCGATTCAACCGGTACAATCCGAGCAATTTCAACTGGCTGTGGGACAACGACTTGATGTCCTGGTGACTATTCCCCAGGGTGAAGCAGCATATCCTATTCTTGCTCAAGGCGAGGGGACGCAGATGCAAACGGGTTTAATACTCGCAACGCCTAAAGCGATTATTCCTAAACTTAATGAAAAAAATTCAAGTAAAGCAGGGGCTTTAAATTATGATCAGGAGTTTCAATTTAAAGCATTAAACCCACTGCCTGATAAAACACCAGGCCAAATCTTAACCGTTAATCTAGAAGGCGATATGATGCGCTATGAATGGACTATTAATAACCAAAAGTGGCCAGACATCAAACCTTTAATCGTTGATGGAAATAAACGCGTTGAAATGGTCTTTAACAATAAAACGACCATGGCTCATCCTATGCATTTGCATGGTCATGTATTTGAAGTAACCGAGATTGATGGTAAAAAAATAAAGAATGGCTTGTTGCACGATACGGTCATCGTGTTGCCAAAATCAACAGTGAACATTCAATTCGATACCGATAATCCTGGTAATTGGATGATGCATTGCCATATGCTGTATCATCAAGAAACGGGCATGATGACCCTAGTGAGTTATCGCGATTTTAAATTGCCAAAATTAATGATGCACCATTCGTTGTAAGCTCCATTACAGTATCTGCAAGGAGCTTGAACATTAAGCCATTTTTTCGCATTCTTCAGCACATTGATAACATGCATCGGCACATCGCTTGCAGTGTTCCATGTGCTGATGCTTACTGCATTCATCGCCGCAAGCACGGCAAATTTTAGCACATAATCCACAAATTTCTTTAGCAAAGGATGAACCCCTGGCCATCATCTCTGCTGCAAGGGCGCAGATTGCTGCACAATCACGATCCAATGTAATACAACAGGCTAGGTCTTTACGGTTGTCATCTTCGCTGCAAGCCGTTGCGCAATGCTCACATTCAGCCACACATTTTTGGCAGGCTTTAATACAGGCCTCATACTGTTGGTGGGACATGCTATTCTCCTTTTGATGGTTCATTTGCATACCATTGATTACGCCATGTTTTTAATTGCTCAATTTCTTTTTGTTGGGTGTCAATGATTTTCTGAGCCATTTCCTTGATTTCTGGGTGTGTTGCCTTGTCTAAGGCATCTTTTGCCATCATAAGGGCAGCCTGGTGATGAGGTATCATCATATCAATGAAGCGTTTATCGTATTGGTTGTCTTTTTTTCCTAACTTGTCCATCATCATTTGATCCATTGCACTTTGACATTGGCTCATTGAGCCCATATTACACGCACAATTTTCTTTTGCCCAAAGTGTATTAGGGATTATAATGGTAAGCGCAAGACTGCTGATAATTAATAATTTTTTAAACATTAGGCTTATCCTTGTCCAGTTTTATGAAATGATTTAATGGTTCTTTCTTGAACCATTAAGGAACTCAATAATTTTTATTACGTCTTTTTTTGTAAAGGGCTTACGAAAGACTCGCTCCTTGTTCTCTTCTGATAATGCATAATCTTCGTGTGAAGATATACCTATAATAGGGGTTTTTTTGCCAATGCGCCAATTGTTCTGAATTTGATTAATTAATATAGTTCTTTGGTGAATGTTTATATAAATTAAAATAAGATCGTATAATGTAAAGGACAGGTACTCCCTGGCAGATTCAAAATCCCAAGCAATATCTAGATGATGCCGAAAATTGAGGAATTGGGAGCGAATAACAATTCGCTTCGCTAGGGAAGGTTCGACTATTAAAAAAGAATAAGACTGTGGTGTGGACATTTCTTACCTTAATAGGTGCTATATACCACAGCATAGTTTATTATAGTGCAATTTTTGTCATTACAGGCTTCAGGAGTGGGATGTAATGCAATAATAGTAATTGTCTTTTTTAGGCCTCTAATGGTGGGTTTTAAGATCATAGGAATCTAAGTATTAGAATTTCATATCAATTTTAAAATATCGCATCCCATCAAAATTTTTTATTTCAATAAAATATCACTTGTTTTTTTTCTTGACTGAATATTTGAATTTTACAATAGCAAGATTAACCTCTATGCTTGCTTCCGTTTCAGATGTGTCGAGGTCATCAGGAACAACTAGATCCGAAATTAAATTACCTGTTTTTTGCATGAGCTCTTGGTACTTTGGTGAATTTTGTGGGGTTTGTGGTATTGCTTTAATAGTACGTGATATTTCCCTTACTTTGGTAAAAGTTTCAATAATGGCTAAAGTAGTTTCTGTTGCTTTTGGGCTTTTTAATATAGTAGCTAGCATATAAAGACCTTTCTCAGTGAAGGCTTTAGGGTTTACTGTTGAATGCTTTAGTCCATCGAACCGGTGGAAATTTTCCACCAGTTCATTCTTTTCACGCTTATTTAGTTGAATAATATAGTTATCAGGAAACTTATCCGGGTTGTTTTTGACTGCTTTATTAATATCTCTTGTTTCTACTCCGTATAAAGCGGCGATGTCAGAATCGAGAATAACGTGTATGTTTCTGATTTCTATTATTTGTTCTTCTACGTTCAATTGACTGATGTTCATTATTAAATCCATGATTATAACCTGATAGGGCATTATAAGGCGTGCTGAGTTTTTATCCCAGAATATTTATGAGGGTATAGGTTATTTAAGCAGTCAGATAGGTGTGTTATTGTTTGGGGTAGATAACGTACCTTATCTGTCACAAACAGGGTATAATGGAGTAAAAATAAAAAAGGGATTCCATGAATTTATTGGATCGACAAAATCCGAAAAATCAAAAGTTTGTGATAGATAAGATTTTTCATCCACTGGATGTTCATTTTGATACCAATTCTTTATCAGCATGGTTGAATTATTATTACTCAGTGCATGCGAAAGGGGCTCCTGAAAAAACCGAACAAGCCAAAATCAAAGACTTGTCAAAATTCATTCAGTTTTTTCAAACCGAAGTAGGGCATGACATGGTGGATAACTGGACTCCCGCAGTCAGCAAACAATTTCAAAAAAAATTAGTCAAAACTATTTCAGAGAAAACGGGAAAACCTTATAAGGCAACCTCTATCAATCGCACTATGGCAACCATTCGTCATGTTGGTCGCTGGCTGCACCAGCAACGCCCTTTATTGGCAGGTGACCCTTTAGCGCAAGTTAAGGATTTACAAACTGACGCACCCGACTGGAATGGATTAACGTCAAGGCAACTCATGCGTTTAAAATCTGCTTGCGAACAACGAATCAAAAGCTGTACTCGTAAAAATCAAAATCCTGTCATGGAGGCGGCTTTATTTTATTTGCTCATGGGTACAGGGCTTCGTGAGTCAGAAGTGGTTTCTTTAAATATTGGGCAATATCATCAGAAGGGGCTGCATTACGTATTACGCCATAAATCAAAACGAATCAGTCAAAAAATACCATTGCCACAAGAGAGTAGGGTATATTTAGATGAGTATTTAAAAACCCGAAATGCTGGCGAAGACGAGCCGTTATTTATTACGCGCTATAGCACGCGCTTGCAGAGTCTTGATGTGTACCGAATTTGTCAAAGGGTTCTAAAACAAGCGTTGGCGTTTTTACCGGAAGCCGAGCGGTTTGAATTTACCCCACATAAGCTCAGGCATACCTTTTTGAAGAGGGTCACGGACAAACATGGAGTGCACTTTGCCCAAGAACTTAGTGGTAACGTATCCATTAAAGAAATTTTTCGCTATGCCAAACCTAGCCAGGATGAAATGCAGGAGACAATTGAGCTTTTATTTGAATGATTATAGTTTGGATGTGATAGCTTTCATGAATAAATCAAATTTTGCATTATATACCCCTGAATTAGTCAATGAGTGGCACCCCACTAAAAATGGGAAGATTACGCCACACGATGTATCACCTTTTTCCGACAAGATAGTTTGGTGGAAGTGTCCAAAAGGTGATGATCATGAATGGCAAGCCGCTGTTAAAACCAGAAGCAAGGGGCATGGCTGTGGCGTATGTAGTAACAAAGTAGTCGTTCATTCGAATTGTTTAGCAACATTAAATCCAGAGCTTGCTAAAGAATGGCATCCAATCAAAAATGGAAAACTAACTCCAAGAGATGTTATTCCCGGATCGTGTAAAAAAGTCTGGTGGAAATGCCCCAAAGGAGAAGACCATGAATGGGAGAGTGCTGTTGAATGGAGAAACAATGGATCTGGTTGTCTAATTTGTTCAAATAGGATAACGGTCAAATCCAATTGTTTGGCAACCTTAAATCCTTCTCTTGCTAAAGAATGGCATCCTACTCGGAATGGCAATTTATCCCCATACGATATCACCCCAGCTACAGCGGAAAAAGTTTGGTGGAAATGTCTAAAAGATGATGATCATGAATGGAATGCAAGTGTTGTGAGTAGAATTAAAGGAAGCGGCTGCGGAGTATGCGCTGGCCACTTAGTTGTGGAGTCTAATTGCTTGGCAACTATTAATCCCAGGCTTGCAAAAGAATGGCACCCTGAAAAGAATGGTGAACTGATGCCCAATAAAGTTACCCCAAATTCAGGAAGGAAAGTATGGTGGAAGTGTCCAAAGGGAGGTGATCATGAATGGCCAGCAGTGATTGCAAATAGAAATAAAGGAATTGGTTGTCCCATTTGCTCAAACCAGAGAGTAGCAATATCAAACTCTTTAGGAACAGCTAATCCAGCATTAGCAAAAGAGTGGCACCCTACTAAAAATAATAAGTTTACCCCTTTTGATGTTTTACCCAGTGCGAATAAAATGATTTGGTGGAAATGCCCAAAAGGTGATGACCATGAGTGGATAGCAAAGCTTAACAATAGAGCAAATGGAAGAGGCTGTCCCATTTGCGTTGGACAGAAACTTACAAAATCTAACTGCCTAGCAACACGCTATCCTGCCGTCGCTGAGCAATGGCACCCAACGAAAAACGGAAAATTTACCTCATATGATGTTTTGCCTGGCACAGCAAAGAAAGTTTGGTGGAAATGTCCAAAAGGCGATGATCATGAGTGGTTTGCGGCAATAAATCACAGAACACAAGGTACTGGTTGCCCTAAATGCAACCCTGCATATTCAATCCCAGAGTTAAGAATTTTTTGTGAGCTAAAAGCAATATTCGAGGATGTATATCATAGGTTTATTATCAACAAGTGTGAGGTCGATATTTTTATCCCTGAATTCAATATTGGGATTGAGTTTGATGGAGCATATTGGCACCAAGACAAGCATGAAAAAGATCAAGAAAAATACTTGGTATTATCTGAAAAAATATACCTCATAAGAGTTAGGGAGGAAGGTCTTCCGCTTTTAGGCAAAAATGATATTTCTGTTAAAAAAAGAGGGATGAATATCTCGACTATCAAAGAAATCTTAAAAATAATATTAAAAATTCAAAATGTAATCTCGCCCCAAATAATAGAAAAGATCGATGGGTATATGGAGCAAGATGATTGGATTGCAAACTCACATTTTAATGACCACTACTCCAAAAGAAAGCATGTGGAATATGAAAAATCACTTAGTTGTTTATTCCCTTTAATAGCTAAAGAATGGCATTCGTCTAAAAACGACTTATTACTTCCTGAGTACTTCACACCTGGTTCAGGAAGAAAAATCTGGTGGAAAGGAAGCTGTGGGCATCAGTGGAATGATTCTATAAATCATAGAACAAGTGGCAGAGGATGTCCTGAATGTAGATACAAGAAAGCCAGAATAACTCGGCTTAAAAACTTGCATGAAAAGCAAAAGGAATAACCGCATTTACTGTTATTATTATAGTCTCCAATGTCGCTTCGTAGAAGTCTGTTTCCACTCTGGATGAATAAAATTTAAAAGACAGTTTTAAATGATGTTTTGGGCTGTCTACTGATTTATAAATTAATAGACAGATGGATTCTTTTATTCTGATTTTATATGTTATAAGCATGTATATTATTCACTTAACATCGCGTACTAACTATGTCATGAGGATCAATGTTGGCGAAATTATGCATATCACTTTCAACAAAGTTATGCATTTGGATTTGTAATGAAACAATATTTATATTTAATTTATTTCCTTTCTTTGAATATTTTTGCAATAGGGCACCTGAGTCACATAAAACCTGGTGTGACTCTTTATTCAGAATATTATCCCAATACAACTACTAAGTTTAAAGGGACAATAATTTTTGAAAATGGTAGTGGAACGGATATTAGCGAATGGGTAATAAACCCTAAATTTATCAATTGCGTTAAAAGGGCAGGGTCATTATTTTTGTATGATCGTAACGGACTAGGTAAAAGCCCAGCTGATTTTCATCTATCAGCTCATAATCCCATAACTGGAAAATTAATTAGTGATAAGTTAACGATACTATTGAGAAAAACTAATATTAAGCCCCCATACGTTTTTGTTGCCCATTCTTATGGTGCGATATACGCAGGCTATTATGTCTTAAAAAATCCTCACCTGGTAAAAGGGGTAATTTTAGTTGATCCCGTACCAAAAAATTTCCATTTCTCTACCAAGTTATTGAACAAATATAAACCAGGTGTAGAGCAAGCAAAAAAATTCTCATCAAGGTATATTTATAAAAAATATAAAGGTTCGATAACAGAGGTCATCTATCAATTACTAGGATTTAACGAATCGTTACAATCTATTAAGCAGCTGGGAGGAATTATAAATAATATTCCGGTTGTCGTTATCTCCTCAACTGGAATGGAAAATGAGCATCCATTAAAGGAGGGGTGGTATGAAAGTCAAAAGCAGTGGCTTAATAATAATTCCTATAGCAAGATTATGAGAGTGTCTTCTGATCATTTTATTCAATTGAAAAAGCCACAGGTTGTTTGTGATGAAATTGTGGGTATTCTGAATCAGTAAATTAGCAAACGTAGCTTATCTTTCCTTTTAATGGAGTACACTCTATTGATAAAAAGCTTGAGTCCATAAAAGGATGGGTTTCTGGATATTCGATAAATTATGTATATATAATTCTTTATCCTTTTTAAAATTAGTCCGAAATCTCTTTCCATAAAACAAGGTTCATATTTATTTAAGGCAGATTAGGTAAACGGAAATTTCTAGGTCATATAATTATTTTATAATGTTCCACATCATAAAAGCCCAAATAATTAATATAACTAGCATAGCCCCATATTCAAGATTTATTTTAGTGCTAAAAGAAATTTTTTTAGATATAGGTATATTTAATTCATTATGTCTGGATTCGAATCTAGCGATATCCTTATGTTTGCTATACAAATAAATTAATTGGGTCATACCTTGTTGGGTATTAGTAATTTTTTTGGTTATAACGGCGGTCTCCAAACCTCAAATTGAAGTTTTATGATCTCATCTTCTGATTTAGATCCTAGCTGCACATTGTCCATAATTTTTAAATTAAATTAACATACAAAATAGTGATGAAAATATTTATAAGTTAAATTATAAAGTAATAAAAATACCAATTTGCAGATTTTAGTTAAAGCTCACTGATTTGGATAATATAATTAGTGATAGCTGAGCAAGTAGTTAATATAAATAAGGCATCAGCCTTTGTTGGGCTTGCATTTTTGTCGTTTTTATTACTATGACGTATACCACCGGCATTGCTAGCAAAACCATAAATTTTCTTTATTGCGTCTTGTATAGTACTAGGAAGATTTAATTTTGGATCTGTCACTAATACACCAAGGGTCCCGTTTTCGCTTTTAGAAATTATTTTAACAATGGCTTCTACAGCAGATATTGATTCTTTGATACTATTTTTAAAATCTGGTGCTTTATTATCAGATAAAAATTTTAATGCTTTATTAATATGTTCATTTACTTGCCAATAGGCGGTGCGCTGAGAATTTTCTATTGAATCTATTTCTATCTCTGAAGTTATTTCTGTGATAGATGGCCCAATAAAGCGGTAAGCTGAATTTTCTTCTTTAAGAATGATGTTGCACTCATCAATAAATGATTTTTTGTTAATCAAATGATTTGCAAAAAACTCTAGTAGATCATAGGTTTCATTCCAGGTTAAATTAAAATATTTAATTTTTATTTTTTTGATATATTGATAAGGATCATTAGGAAGAGAATCAATAAGAAAAAAACTTGTCCAAAGACTTTTTATCAATGGAAAAATGGGTTTAGACCACTCAGGATCATTGTAACCACTAATTTCTGGAATGATGTTAGTTTCAAGTGTGGAATAAATTATATTCCACAACCTATTTTTTAAGCTCTCATTCATTTGGTTTCTTTGTAATACTCTCTCAGTAAGGCCGCTTTGTATTGAAAAATTATTCATTCCTATTCTCTCTCAAATATTTATAAAGTGTAGGTATTTTCCAGAGCTGGAAGATGTGTCAATTGATTCATTAATACTTCTTAACCCAATATTTTTTGAATTGAAAAGGGCGACCACCTTGACTAAATCTTTAAGTGAACGGCTCAATCTATCTAACGCCAACTACAATGACATTACCTGCTCTAGCAAACTCTAGTACAGCATCTAATCCTGGTCGCTGAATTTTACTTCCTGTAATTGGATCATCAAAAATTTTCTCGCACCCTTCATTTTTAAGCGCATTATGCTGAAGGTTTAAATTTTGATCATCAGTCGAAATTCTAGCGGATCAATTAACAAATATTACCATTTAAGTTAATAAATTCGTTAAATTAATATTAACCCTGAATAGTTAATCATATTTATTAACCGACATAGTGATGTATTTTGGTGGATAAATAGGGTTGGGCGGTCCAGTAAAATAAACCCCCCGGCCTGTTGAAAAACATGAGGGAACTTTACACAAGTTGTCAATAATGATCTAATTCATAATTTTCAATAAGTTACCGTGCTTTCATGCAGGGAATTATAAATTTTAATAAATAAATTTCTGAGTTCGAAGATTTGATACCAGCTAATCACTTCTTAAAAAAAGTGAATGATAATGTGGATTTGTCTTTTGCTAATAAACTTACTGAAGCTCTTTATAGTCCTAATAATGGTCGCCCCAGCATTTCCCCTGAGCTCTATTTGCGAATAAAACTAATTGGTCACTTTTATAACATTCATTCCAATCGAAATTTGATCGAACATATTAAATACAACATTTGCTATCGTTGGTTTTGTGGAATAACTCTAAAGAATAAGGTACCTCATCATTCTTCATTAAGCAGGATAAAAAAGCGCCTTGGCGTCGTGATTTTAGAACACTTTTTTTTAGAAATTTTGCAGCAATGTAAAAATGCCGTTTTATTAAAAGGTAGTAGTGTAATGACGGATAGTACATTACTTGATGCAGATGCATCCCTTGATTCGTTAATTCTAAAGGAAAAAGATAAAAATGCCCTACCTATTGAGAAAGGCAAGCGTACACTCTCTAATATAACTCATGTTAGTAAAACAGTTCCGGAAGCTACATTAGCTTTTAAATCAGGTACCCCAAGAACATTAAAATATAAAGCTCATGTCACTAGCGACAGTAAGAATAGGATTATTCTTGCTATAAGAATAACCACTGGCGCCGTTCACGATTCTGTTCCTTATTTAGAGCAATTGGATTATAAGTTTAAAAAGAGCGTATCGCTCTAATTCTTGCGCCGTGAGAGTCTAATGGTAAAGAGAACGTCCGTCCTTTGTCACTAAATTTCTGAACCCATGCTTGGTATTCTGCTTTTGTTTCAGAGTTGTACTCAACAGTAGAGCTCCAGTAAACACCCTGATAAATATCTTCTCCTAAGCTAAATTCTCCGATGATAAAGCGTTGCTCATACATTAAATTCAGTTCATATTTCGAGGGTAGATACCAATCGCTATAACCACCATTGCTACACGCTGCGGCTACTCTGGCAGCATAGCTTCCTGTGGGGCCGAGAGCATCTAGAATATGTTCGGTGTTATACTTGCCCGAATACAAACCATCATGAGTTGCGCCTGTGTTGTATTGACGCTTTCTCCATGTTGCAGCCCCTTGATCGGATGCAGCGGCAATTAATCCATGTTCTAAAGTGCTATCAACATAAAAGATCACCCCACCTTGATAATACTCGCCGATTTCATGAGCCGCGGAAGTTGTGCTTATCACTATCAAGAATGTAGCGAATATAAGGTATGGTTTTTTCATCAAAATAACCTTTGATCATTATAATGTTCAAAATAATAACACAGCACATCCGTTGCGTCAAAAAAATTCAAATAGAATCAAATCGAATCAAATCAAATCGAATCAAAAATATTACAAATTGGATTTGAATTCAGTATAGCACTTAGGGAACTTGCCTTTTCCTATACATTAAAATGCATATTCTGCTTCATTATGAATCATGGGAAACAAAGTCAATTACAATCGATACTTCGAAGCATTCCGTTAATGAATCGGTTCCTTTAATTTTGGATTATATTGTTGAAATTAAGCGTGCATCCTAATGATAAGGGCAAAGCTCTATATTTTTTTCCTCAATTGATAAACTTCTCTTATTTTCGATTTTCTTGATTTTTAGCCTTCGTGAATCCGCCATTGATAGTATTCAATGATTTGAGCTCATGATTTCAAAAGGCCGCCCCGTTAAATTAACTTTGAGAAGTAGAAAGTACTCTATATTGTTATGTGGATATAATTTGTCCATATGGGTATAATATGACCATATAAAGGGATGGTATATAAAATTGTTATTTCTGTTAATAGTACAATATTGCGGATCCATCGAAGAAACACGTTATTTTTCTAGTTAAATTATGGGTTAAAAAATGAATTTAAATAAGTTTAGTTCTCAAATAAGTGAATATGTTAAAAAAACATATATAAAATCAAAAATTACTATATTTAATGCACTTTCAGAAAAAGAAACCTTGATCTTGGTTACATTTGTGACGTGCGTTTTTATGTTTTATATCATGTGGTATTCATATACCATCAGTTCCGCTTTAGTCTACATAGGAGTATTTATTGCTTCTAATGGTGTTTTGTGGCGAGCTTTGTATAATTCATTTTTTCGAAAAATATTATCTAGTATTGTTGCTATAGTTTGGACAAGTTATGTTTTATTTTTGATATCTTTTTTTGTTGTAGGTATATCATATAATGTCTTTTTGGAAATATTTAATTCCAAGTACTTATTCACTATTGGATATATAGTTTTTGATTACGTTTTAGTACATGTCAATTATATAATTAGCGCCATTTTATTTATATATATGTTAAAGAGAATTTCTAACTTTCTGCAAGATCTAGTTAATCAAATTATTTGTGCCATAGAAAGAATAAACTCGATAGATGAAAGCCAGTGATCAAAATATTGAGTGAAAATGATGATAAATTGGGTGGTTGAAAAAAGAGTAGGACTTGGTTGGTTAACAGGATTTTTAATATATTTTTTGATAGGGTCCTTTGGGCCATCAGCATCTTGTAACGATGGAAGCTTTTCTGGTTCTATTGGTAGAAGAGGTGCGTGCTCCCATCATGGCGGTGTGGATCATCATTCATTATATAATTTATTTTCAATTTTGGGGGGAATTCTAGTTGGGAGTAGTTTGACTAGCTTTCTAACACCAAAATCTAAGCAAGACGATCAAGCCAATCAAAATAAAAACGGTTTACCATACCAAAATATTGAAGACCATTTGTTGATGTTAAAGGAAAATGGAATTCCTGATTCTCTAATTGATCAAGAAAGGGAAAGATTAAACTCTATCTACGAAATGAAGCCTTTCGGTATTGCAACTCTTCGCGGATTCCCCACTAAGCCTGGTAAATTTAAAAAGCAGACATAAGAAAAAAACCGCCCCTCGAATCCACCAATAATTGAGATATACCTTTTACATCAAGCAGCAGTTTTTCCAAACCTCCTGTTCTGCTGATAAATATAGTAATTTAAGAATTATTAGGTGGGTAGAGCTATACTTAAATAAACTACCTTGATGAACAATTTGAAATGGAATTGTATACATATTTAACCTTGGAAGATTTGCATAGGTGTAGAAATAAAACAATTCTCCCCGTTATTAGTGATTTATCTCCGGAAAACCTTGAATATTTAGCCCTAGAATATATAAAAGGTTACGAGCCCTATCAGTTAATTGAATTTCTATCTTGGCTTAACATGATAGTATCTGTTAAAGAAATAGATGAAATAAAGTTAATACAAAGCCATTTTTTTAAAAATGCGGGTTGGCCAATATTTCCTCACCATATATTGTTGCACCGATATAATCTATTAAGTCTACTTGGCTTAACTTTAAAGCATATTGAAACAATCAAAGGAACAGTTTCGCTCTCTGAACGCTGTTTGATTAATAGTGATAAGTTTTTGGTGGCCTTAGCAATTTTAAATTGCCACCCTCACAATGAGCATGACTTTATAAGACAATTAATTAGAGATTTTCCGAACTATTATAATAAACATTTCCGTAAAATAGTTTATATTAATCGTATTTTAAAAAGCTATTTACTTTTTTCACACAAAAAAAATAAAGATTGGAATGATTTATTAGACCTTTTTAAAAGGAAAAATGGGTTAGATGTAAAACAATTAGTCCGGAGCGTAGTGGGATTTTGGCAATATTATTCTTCAAAATTTAATATAAATCGACATCAAACTTTTTATATTGAATACTCTAAATTTAAAAAGTTTTTACCAGAGATAAAATATTTAACTAGCACCACTACCGAAATAAGTAGAAAATTTTATTCTCAAGACATAAGACTTTATAATGTATCTATTGAAACAGTGTTACGACCATTTGTCCTAAAAAAGGAAGGTGTAATATTTCCAATGGATTTTTTGTCTATTATAAATACCAATGGCGCTTTAACATTTGAAATTTTCAAACAATGCTATTTTTCATCTGATAATGGTAGTGAGGCAAAACAATACAAAACTTTCAAAGATAAGATATATTCTCTTATATCGGAAGATATTTTTATTAAATTAATAAAGAGAATCTTTCCGGAAAATTTCGAGGAAACTAGGAATCAAAAAGGATATCCGGATTGTATAGTCAAAGATAATGGTTCTATTATTTTATTTGAATATACCACTCAAGAACCCGGGTATTTAACAATTTTTTCTCATGATATTAACAAAGTTAAAGAAAAATATTCATCCATACTTGTAAAAAGAACAAATCAATCTGATCCCAAAGCCAAACTTGAACAAATTTCAAAACATATTTCATTATTAGAGAACAAATATAAAGGAAAAAAAATTTTCCCTATTTTAGTTACTGATAATCATTTTGGTGATTTTGATTTACTTGATCAAATGGATTATTTTTTAACCCATTGCATATATGAAAAAAATCTTATGAATTTAAAAGAAAATAAAATTACTTTTTTATCAATGGATGATATTTTTTTCATTTTCAGATATAAAAGAATGAACTCCATATCTAATTTAACTAAAGCATTGGTAGAATGGAATTCAGACTTTTCACTTAAACAAAACTACTCGTATAGTTTTTCAGCCTATCTTGCATCAAACTGCAAGGCCATCTCAAAAAATTACAGGTCTTTCTGTGATTCTGCTTTTTCATATTTAGATATGAAGCCCCAATAAATAATTTCAAATCTAAATCACGCAATTAGATCAAATAACTTTATAAATAACATTAGGGGTAGGGGGGACTAACATCAGCAAAAGCCTTGTTAGGTCTGATTACTTCGATAATCAGACCTAAGGAGATTATAGTTCATAATATTCAATGATAGAAATTAAGCGTATATTCGCGTTCTTCATTGAGGTATTTTATGAAAGTACAGAAAATTAAACTGAGTTCTTATAATGTCATATGGATAGTCTTGATGATGTTAATTAACTCCGGCTGTAGTAAACCCATTATTTTTTAATGCGTCAATATCATCATAAACGGCATCAATTTTACGTACAACTTCCGGTTTAAATAATAAAGCTTTATTATTTACTAAATAATTGATACCAACCGCAAGCCCATAAATAATACCTAAGCCTAAAATTCCTAAAACAATATTGCATATAATTTGTTTAGTATCGTGTTTATATAAATTATCATCACTCATTGCAGTATTTTTTATACTTAGTGCATGCTGTCGAAAGTTTCGAAAGTCGTTAACACTATATGTACTTTCAGTGTATGTATTCAATGCCGATTCAAAACGTTCAGCGTAAAATTTTCCCTGAGATATTTGTCGTAACTTGTTAATATCATTTTCAATGTTCACAATAAGTCTATTAAATTGCGCTCGATGTAATAACGATTTATGATTAAATTTTGTCATTTAAAGCTCCTTAAAAAACTTATTGTATAATAATTTGTTTTAATTTACACCTAAGTGCTCTAAATAAGATAATTAAAATACTGTGTATATTGGAAATATCATGTGATGATTATTGGACTGCAAACCAGAGGCGTTCGCTGCCGTTGCAATCATACCTGTAGAATAGTAGAAAAAATTGCATCTTAGGATTTTAAGACAACAACCATGGCTGTAGAATAATGGTTAAATGTATAAGCATTTTATTCTTAAAGATGCTCGTATCCCAACTCTCCCCACTCCTGTAATTAGGCAGCATATTCTACTCAAATTATGAGCAAAAAATAAACAAAATGTGGGCTTATGGGTGGGATTCGCCCACAGCAAATCTTGGTTCCTTAATTTATGCCACATTTAGAGTCATTGTTGGTTTATAAATAATAAGGCTGTTAATTCATTTGTCAGGTGCCAAAAAGGAACTAAAGTAAACCAAGGGCGCATTAAAATAAGGCGAGGTTAGCAATTCGTTTTAAGCGTTCCGGATTATCTTCTACATAAATGGCCGTTGTGACAATATTAGCATGACCCGCAAGTCGGGATACTGCTTTGATATCTGCGCCCTGTTCGATAAGTCGGGTAATAAAGGTACGCCTGCCAGAATGAGAACTTGCCCCATGAATTCCAGCTTTATCATAAAGTGCTTTAAACCATTTTTGTAAGGTATTGGCGGTAAACCGACTTTTGCGTTGAGTTTGAAACAGGGCTTTATCGCGTGGCATGCCTTTTAACTCATTTAAGTGCGCTTGGAGGACTTCCCGTATTTTTTTATGGGTAAGATAAACATGGCGTTGCTTTTCACCTTTGGTCATGGAACGTTTTAAACTAAGCTCCTCAAGTAATTGATAATGAGAATTGGCAACATCAGCAATGGTGAGCGAGGCAATTTCTTTGGCGCGTAACCCCAATCCAAACGAACAATAAATAAGGGCAAGATTGCGTGTGCGACATTTGCCTTCTTTTGCGACTAAAAGCAGTAATTTAAATTCCGCCTCACTTAAAACCTTTGCTTTTCCTTCACGTGCCATTACAAACCCATTAACGCCCTGATTTATTATTATTTTACACAAATAAGGATGTGTTTGCAAAAGCTAAAAATGACACACCCTGAAAACCCTTTCTGGCATTGAAGACATCCTCTTTTGATTATAAGAGGATGTGTTCTTAATGTTTTGTAAGTGTAGCTTGATGTAGCGATACAGTAGCATAAGAAATGCTACTGTATCGGGCTGTGATTATAAGGAGACGAATTGGGTTAACCTGTTGTATTCACTGTGTTCATCAAGATTTGGGATGCAACCATGCTGGGGTTTAAGTCGAAAAAGTTGCAATGTAGCAAAAGTAGCAACGATTGAGATTCGATTCCGATTATTTGCACCAGGGATTAAGAGTAATATGAGTTTTATTTCCAGTTTTAATAAGGCGAATGTGCTGATGCTCCACCAGTGTTTCCAAGGCATTGTTCCTCTGTTCCTTGTTACGCAAGGGACCAAATTGCAAAATGTCGCGGGGCGTTGTGGTTTGTGGTCTTTGCTGCAAGAGCCAGACAAGCAATTTTCGGGCGTCCTCAAGACTTGGCTGGTTTGATTGTGGTTCTAACAAGCGTCTTGCCTCGCTTAAGTACCAATTCATTAGAGTAATGGCTTGCTCGATGTGCTCCACACTAATATCCCCTGTTTTTCCTGAAAAAAGATGGAAGAGGGCGGCAAGACGCACTGCGTTTTCAGCCGCTTTGCTGGCAAAATCTTTGATTTCCATCCATTGCCCTTGGGCAGTCAATCCGGCTTCAATGCTGTTAAAAAACCCAATCCATAAGTGCTTTGCTTGAGGGTTCATTTTGAGGATGGGCAGGTTAATACACCCTGACTGGTTTAAGCGTTGGGATTGATCCAGACAATCGGTAATGCGTTGCTCGTATTCCTTTAAACCGTCCAGTTGTTCCGGTGGTTCTTGATAAAATCGCGTTCCCATGGAGCTGTCTGGGTAGGCGAGCAGACAGCGTGCCAAAAAACCACTTTGGCGGCTGATTCCAGTAGCTTGACTTACCATCTGATCCAGTAATAGGGGTTGCATCATCAGGTTTAAAGTAAGGCGTCTGTGCTCAATGATAAAGCTTTGTGAGGTTTTGCGATGTGCTGCAAAAGATTTTCCTTCCCATAAACGATTGAGTAAGGCCACAAATCGCATGGGGTTGGATTGCATGCTGTGACTGCCAAGAATAATGCCTGCCTCATCCGACCAAAGTGAGGCACTAGGCCAGCCGTGAGCCAAATGGATTGCCAAGGCTTCTTGGGTTGCATCTTCAAAGTAGAGGGTGGGTTGTATGGGAATGTCCGGCTCCTGGTGAACTAAATCATCGAGTAAATCTTTGTAATAATCGCTGTCTTCACCGGAATAGACGGTACGTTTGATTTGGGTAAGCAGTCCATCTCGTTCCATCTGCCAGGCTTTATGTTGAGTTAATGCGCTCAATCGTTCCGGTTCTCGTTTTTTACGCACCACGGCTTCCCATTGGCGGATGGCTTTAGAAAACACATTATCAGCAGCACTTTTGCGCTCTCCAGAGCTTGCGATGACCAGAAAATACAGTGATACAGGGCTAACGAGGTAGCTGTCACGAGCCACATTGGCAAGGCTTTGGCATGCTAAAGACAGATTAGCTAGAGCGCCACAAGCGACTAATGATAGAGGTTGTTGCCCATAACATTGATAGGCATTGACCACTTGTTGCAGAGTATTAGGTAACGCATCAAACGGGTATGGGGTTTCATTGTCTAACCCATGGGTTAGTGGAACAGGAGGATTCCAAGAGTCTGTTTGATTTTTTTTCTGGGAGAGTAAGCCGGACTGTTCTATGGTTGTACTGGACATTAACTGCCGATTATTAAAGAGAAGTTAGAGGGTATTTTACGCGCAGACCCTAACCGTTGTAAAATCAGCTTTAGTTATCAATTATTGTGATGAACGGTTTATGTTTGTTGGTTGACAAAACCTACAGCACTCATCAAATCACCTTTAGGTAGAACATGGAACTTTTAGATAAAATTAGCGCTTTGGAGGAAGAAGCCTCTCAATTTGGGTTCAAGTGGCAAAGTGCAGACCAAATCATGGATCAAATTCACAGTGAGTGTGATGAAATCAAAGAGCACCTGGAGCATGACCCTTCTAAAGCGAATCAAATCGCTTTGCAAGAAGAAATTGGCGATTTACTCCACGCGGTGTTTTCCCTGTGTATTTTTTGCAAGTTAAGTCCCAGAGTAACCCTTGGACAATCATTGACTAAATTTGAAAGGCGATTACGAGCGGTTAAACTGATTGCTGAGGAACGTGAGTTGATTAACCTGGAAGGCCTACCCTTTGATGAGTTGATGCATATCTGGGATAAGGCTAAAGAGTTAGTTGGGTAATGAGTGCAGCCTAATGTAGAAATCTAGATTTAATCTGATAGCAACCAGCAATGCGCCTTCAGTCACCAATTAGATTGTGATTTCCTATAAAGATTGTTTTAATGATTTTATCCAATCTCGAACGCTAAGCAAGTGATTGACAACATGAAAAACTTGGATAAGTAATACTATGGCAAACACGAAATGGACATATGAAAAACTGGTTGAGGAAGCTAGAAAATACCAAACAAAACAGGAGTTTCGTACCAAGAGTAGCTCAGCTTATTCGTCAGCCAAGCGTCGAGGTATTATAGACAAAGTGTGTTCTCATATTACCCCAGCCTATGTGTCTTGGTCTGATGAGATGTTAGCGACTGAGGCTAGAAAATACCGGACAAAACAAGAGTTCCGTACCAAGAGCAGCTCAGCTTATGCGTCAGCCAAGTATCGAGGCATTGTAGAAAAAGTTTGTTCTCATATGACCTCAGCTCGTGTGTCATGGTCTGATGAGATGTTGGCGACTGAGGCGAAAAAATATCAATCTAAAATAGACTTCAAGAACGGTTCTACTGGAGCGTATCAAGCAGCCCATAAACGAGGGCTTATAGATCAAATCTGTATTCATATGGATAACCTACACTCAAAATGGACAAATGAGAAAATAAGATATGAAGCTTCTAAATTTAAAACGAAATCAGAATTTCGTGCCAATAATCATGGCGCTTACAAAGCCGCATGGAAAAGTGGAATTTTAGATGATTTCTGTACGCACATGATTGATATAAAAACCGATTGGACGTATGAAATGCTCTTGTCGGAAGCTAAGAAATACAGTTCAAGAGGCGATTTTAGCTCTAATAGCAATGCTTATCAAATAGCTGCAAAACGTGGCCTTCTAGATGAGATATGTTCACACATGGAAGTACAGTATGTTAAATGGACTGACGAAATGATTTTTGAAGAGGCAGCTAAGTTTAAATCACGAAGTGACTTTAAAGTATCAAGTCCTTTAGCGTATTCAGCAGCCCAAAGAAGGGATATTCTGGATAAAGCATGCGATCATATGGAATTTAAAAACAAATACTGGTCAAATGAAGAGATAGCTCAAGAGGCTAAAAAGTATAAAATGAGAAATGAATTCCAAATGAGTTCTACAGCCTATGGAATAGCACACAAACGAGGTATTTTAGATGAAGTCTGCTCTCATATGAAATACACAGAAAGAGTAAATTGGACACCGAAATTATTGGCAGAGGAAGCATTAAAATACTCAACTAGAGCAGACTTTTATAGAAATAATAACAATGCGTATGTGGCAGCCAGACGGTTTGGAGTTCTAGATGATATCACCGAGCATTTAGAATATTTAGATAGGTATAATACTAGGGACGTGGTTTATCTGTGGCATGCGGAGGGTGACATCTATAAAGTAGGCATAACCAGTGAAAATCTGGGTGATAAGAGAATTTATGACGTTGCCAAAGACTCTGGATTCATACCTAAGATAGTTATGCTGGAAAATGTAGGTACTGTAATGGCTAAGAGAATTGAAAGTCAGATTCTTAAGCTTGGTAAGCCTTTATCATTTGGAGATAGCTTTCCCGGCTCTAGCGAATTTAGACACTTTTCTTCAGCTGACTTAAACAAAGCAATTGAACTTATCAAAACTTGCAATTGAACGTTTCGGGTATTATGGTGATTTATGTTGGTCAGCAGTAGTTGCAAAGTGGTCAGATTAGATTGTAATCAATAATTCATTGTTGTCAGATCATATCCAGCCTTTTACAACTTATGAATTTTTTTATTGTGCCTGTGCGCAGCTGTAAATGCCATTGATTTGAGTTCATCCTTGAACTCGCTAGTGTCTCAACATCCTGTCAACATCCCAGCTGCGCCAAACAAGAACAGTATAGCGTTTGTGCTCGATTAACGCATTGGCTGGTATGCTGTTTTTTTTGTAAGAGATCTCTTGTGAGGCTAATTTAAGGGATCAGTGAATTAGGAAGTTATAGTGCTGATTAAACTCTTGTTACCATCCACTATGATTCATCCACAATTGTGATATGATTTTTCGTCCTTCATCATCCAGCACGTTGAGCGCATCAACAAAGTTAGCGGTATTCGATTGTTCCAAAAATTTTTGACCGTCTTCGGGATGATAAAAGAGTACATCAGTCCAAGCAGGACTTGTTTTCCGTGGCTGAAACCGCCTATAGCTTCTTTGATGAACTTAAAATTAGGCTGGAGCTGTAATTTGTCGGTCGCCGCATCGACTGTATCTGCTTTAATGTCAAAAAATTCAGACCCTGCCTTATTAATGCCTTGTTTCCAGGCTTCCAGAAAAATTAGGCTTTTTACATTTACCTTGGACTGATGAAAAAACTGCCATGCTTCATCCATTGGTCCAAGGTTAGGATTGTTCTTCAATTCTTGATTCAGTTTTCTATCATTTTTTGATATTCTTCATTATTCATTTCTTTTGGTAATTCACTCATTGGTTGAGTCCTTATTTTTACTATGTCGATAATAGTTTTCTGTTTTTCCGCAATTAAATTTTAGGCTTGTAATTGCAATGTTAGTCGCATATTCAGTGCATCAGCTACTTTGACCAATGTTTCCAGCGAAGGAATAAAAGCGCTGCTGCCACTTTCGAGTCGAGAGACAACGGACTGTTTGCTGCCAATTTTTTTTGCCAGTTCAGATTGAGTCATGTGACGCTCTTTACGCGCATTGGCGATCATCACTGCAATGTTGTTAATAATCTGCTCGCGCTCATAATGCTTTGCAAACTCATCATCCTGTTGAATTTTATTGTCAATAAATTCATTCAAGGTAAGTGCTTTCATTATCGTATACCTCCATCATGCGTTTTTCAGCAAGTTCAATCTCTTGCTTGGGTGCTTTTTGCGACTGTTTCTTGTATGCATGCAAAAGCACAATAATTTCTTTTTGAATGCAAACGTAAAAAAAACGATAGCCACTGCGAGATGTTTTGATTTTAATTTCCCAGAGTGAGCCTTTTATTTGTCTAAATTGTACTCGTGGGCTATCAAAGCCAAGTTCCTCTATATTTTTCAAGCATCCAGCAATACGTGCTATCTCATCTGACGGCAAATCATTTAGGAATTCCGCCACGGGATTTTTTCCCGATTGTTTTTGATAAAATTTTACTTTCATAGTTTATTATAGCATAAATGTGATAATTGCAAAATTTTCAATGCTAATTGCTCATTGAACCCAGTTTTTTTATTAAGGATTCACAATTTGTCAGTGATTCCAGCTTCTTGAATAATTCTTTTTTCGGTATATTATTTTTCAATAAGGGATTAGCCCATAAAAAAAGAATATCTTCATCAGACAATGATTTCTGTAATATATCCGGTTTTTCTTCCAGCAAAATCTCTATAGCACAGGTTACCAGCCATCGAGAGGTTGATAGCTCGCCTTTGGCAATTTCTTCGATGGTCTTAGGAGCAATACTCTTATCTTTGTTAAATAATGCTATGGCTTTCTGGTGCAGCTTCTCTGATTTATTATGGATAGACAACAGCTCGGAGAAGACTGCTTGTATTTTCAGAGAAACATCAGGCTTGCTGTTTTCTGCTAAACCAATTTTATTAAGTACGGCCAGGGCACGTTGTTTTTTATCATCAGCAAGAGAAGATGTTTTGATTTTAAGTTGCTGAATTGCAGCACTTATCATCGCATCATAGACATCAAGATTAATGCCTTCTTCAAGGCAAATAACGCTTAATTCAGAAATGGCCTGAATAAAACTGCCTGGCAATCGAATTCTGAAATCTTTTTGTTCCCCAAGAGACTGTGTTGAAAAGTAGTGTTCAATCGCTATCAGGTTGTTCATGTATTGCTTTAATTCAATGGTTTCCTCAGCGCTTAGCTTCTCCCAGCTATTAAACTCACTGCAATCATTGGCCTGAAATGCTCCATAGGTTGTCTTTTTATCCGATGACTGAACATGCACTCTGGGTGGTTTATTCATATTCGCTTTTACAGCAAATGATAGTTTTTTCATTAAATCCCCTCTGATGTTTGCCAACCTCCAGAACCATCTGGAGGTTGGAGGACTTTAATATTTATAATTTGGTATTTTTTCTATTCTATTATCAATGAATTCAACCAGCTGATCGCAATACACGCCTTTCATCGGTTTATAGGGTATCACTGGCCACACCAGCATATCCTCAATACTTGTATTAAGGAAAAAGGAAATAGTGTATAAGTCTTGCCCCTCATCCAGTTCGATACAGACAAAACCATTTAAGTAACGCGCATGGACTCGCAACGCAAGAGTAGTCTCTGATATTTCATACCATTTAGATACGCCCCATGACCATATGATGGCTTTATTAGTATGGAGTAATTGCTGCTGGATAATTTTTGGAATAGTCATTGTGTTCTCCTATGTTTTTACACTTTGTCTTTAAGACAAGAAAGAGTATATCAAGGCACTTGCTAAATGTAAACAAATTTTATAATAAATAATTGTAAACAAAGTTTATAAAATAAGTTGATAATTGTTGATTAGTATGTGATAATGATCTTGTTCCTTGAGAACAAATAGAAAAAACATAGGAGAACATCATGCTACCAGTCTTATCAAAAGAAAAACTATTTAAATTGGCACCTTCCATTTTCACACAAGCCAGCTCTCATAAAACAAGCAATAAGTACGCACCCATCTCAACAGAGCAAATCATTGATAAATTAATGTCAGAAGGATTCTTCCCAACATGGGCAACTCAGACCAAAAGCCTGAGTCAAGAATCTAAAGCATTTGCAAAACATATGCTTCGTTTTCAACGTCATGACGCCTTACAAAATAGTCAAGGGCTTTACCCAGAGCTTGTTCTTATCAACTCACATGATGGACTGTCTTCCTATCGTTTAATGGCGGGTCTTTTTCGGCTTGTGTGTGGCAATGGAATGATTGCGGGGCAAGCGTATAACGAGATCAGAATTAAACATCAGGGTGATGTTATTGGAAATGTTATTGAAGGCACTTACAAAGTGATTGAAACAGCGAATCAGATGCTAGATGTTTCTGATGATATGGCCTCAATTCATTTGAACGCTGATGAAAAAGGGATTTTTGCTGAAGCCGCTCATGCACTAAAGTTTTCTGATGAAGAGGGGGCAATAATGGTTAAACCTCAAAGCTTACTTCAACCAAGACGTTATGTTGATCAAAAAGATAGTGATCTGTTTACGGTGTTTAATGTCATACAAGAAAATTTGATTAAAGGGGGTATCCGTGGCTATCGTTTAAATAAATACGGTTATACCACTCGAACAAAAACGAGAGAAGTAAAAGCCATTGATCAAAATGTGAAATTAAATCGTGCCTTGTGGACATTGACTGAAAAAATGATGGAGATGAAAAGATAATCTATGACTGTTAAGCGAGGTATCCCCTCGCTTAACATCAATGAATACAATTTTAAACTAAAAAACTGAAGTGGATAACCTTACTGTGGTTTTGCAACAGAGCAAAAATAGTCCTATCAAGTGTTGCACTGTTATTCGGATGCCTTACATTCACGCAGCCATAAATGTACTTCATGTTCATTCAAATTGTTATTTCTAATAATACGTTTAAGTTCTACATCACTGTATGCTCGTGATGACTCCTTACTTAACCGGGCATAGGTTTTTCGTGCAGTTAGAAACTGTTGCTCACTCATAGCTTCAAATTTTTTAACCATTCTATAGTATTCGTTTGGTTTTAAATAAAAGTGAAAATATGCCAGTAATGGAGTTGATATAAACAAAATTAACAGTGATAGACTATGTTCATTTAACAACGAACTTAAAAAGTTCATAATAGCACCTTTTCGTTTAACATATTTTTACGCAATTTATAGGATAGCAATGCGTTAACTCGATCAGTTAGCTATTACGCGGTGTAATTACTAAACCTGACACTAATGCAACTGCATCTAAAGGGATAGATTTCGATTCATCATTAGAGCACTTAATACTAGAAATTTTAGCGGCTATAGTTCCTGATGTGTAATCAGCTTCTAGTATAAAATCAGAAATTGCAGTACAGGATATGGAATTAATGTTTAATTTTAAATGTAACAAATTAGCATTTTCTGATACGTGAAATGGAGATATAACAAAAGCACTAAACACAGTACCCATGGGAAATTGTTTTTGTTCCTTATTAGCTGGTGAGTCAAAACTAAACTTCTTTGTAACGACAACTTCTCCCATTTTATTTGCTGCAACATAAATTTTTTTAGATGTATATGTGATTTTATTTTGATGTTCAGCTAAGAGTTTCAAAGACTCATTTTTATTAATAAAAGAAACAGGAATAATCCAATCCATAATGGTAATCATTGTCTTATCCAAAAATGAGAGTTGAACACCGCTGGTTTTCTCTGCCAGCTCCGCCAATTCTTTAATTGATATATATGTTTGTTCTTCTTTTTTTTGTAGTTCTGACTGCACTGAATATGAGTAAAATAGGAAGATACCGAGGATGGTCACTGGTACTATATATTTAAAAATTACTCTAATAGTTTTTAACACTTATATTTCCTTTTTTATGCAGGTTTTTTAATTAAATCTAACATTTTTCTATGTTCAATTTCTTTAATGTCTCAAACTAATTCTACTTCAAGCTCTTTTTCTTTAGGCAGATGAAACGAATAGGTACTAGCAAATATTATTTGAGGCTTTATAATCTTTTAGCCACTGATAGCCAGTACCAACTAAGCCAATAGCAACGCAAATCATTCCAAAAAAACCTAAACAGTCAAAAAAACCAATAGCGTTCCAAGATTTAGACAAGAACTCATAAGAATAAAAAGAACCAATTACTAATAATATAAAGAAATATAACATATTGCATATTTTAGAAATGGTATTTAATGGAAATAAAAATCGTTTTAAATTCATAAAATTAACCTTGTGTAATTAGTCATAAATACCTTAGGTATTATACCAAATAATTGAGTAACAATCCCTTTTTTATCTCCGCTGATTGAAAGCAGACAAAGAATTTATTGAGGCTGATCGTTGGATAAAATTATTATTAAACTCATTGGTATTGCTGTGCGAATCATATTAAACAATTTCCTTCTTGCTGGTTTTTAAATATTTATTCCAATCCTTATCTTTTGAAAAAATATAAGTGGCAGCTTCTTCAAAAAAATGGTCAATATTAGAAATGCCAACCCACTCACAATATTTATTGATGTTCGAGTAAATTTCTTGATCTATTTCTAATTTAATTTTTTCTTTATTAGTTGGTTTTTTTGCAGTAATTAAAGCCATGTTTTACACTCCATTTATTCTAATGAATACTATATCAATTTTGAGTTAGTTTATCATTAAAAAATGATTTAAATTATAAGAGATACGATACAATTTTTTTGTAATCTCCAATTAGTTAATGCGCTGTAAAAATCAAAAGAAAAGCATATATCAATTTTATTGATAACGATTAGTAAATGGATCGTAGTTACTGCTGTAATTCGTAGATGAGAAACTGCGATAATTATCTTCACTACTCCTGCGGTAGTGATCATAAGAGCTATTAGAACCAAATGAATTTCCATTTGCATCAAGACAACCAACCATTGGAAGTCCAGTTGCAGGATTTATTATCGTGTCATTCGATTTAGAGTAGGTGTTAATAGCGCGTTGTCTTTTAGCATATTCTATTTTTTCTTCCTCAGTTGCTGGTACGAAATGAATTATTTTGGCAATTGTTTTTAAGATGGTTTTAATAATATTCATGTTATAAATGTCCTTATAAATAATGCTTAAATTAAGTATATAGCAAAGAATTAATTCCTCATAGAGAGGTCAATCACAAGCACGCAATATATATGCGCTGTTCTAAATAAATGAACCAAATACAAAATAAAATAATAATCAAATACAGCAGAACAATAAGAAAGGATAATTCAACAGAAGTAATACACCCCTCGCAATGTTCATTGCCTAAAATATTTCTGTTATAATTCATATAGTTAGCAAAAAATTTGCATTTAAAATTCTATCAACACGTCAGTTTATGATGGTGTGGATGCACTCTTATATAATAATCAATAAGTTAAAATAAATCAACACCTGATCCACACCTATATATTATCATAAAAACGACTATATATTGCTAATAGACACCTATTACACTCCCATAATTCAATGTTATAATTCCCTATCTGAATTAAATCGATGTACAAAATGTGCGTCCAAATGAACCAGAGGAATTTATGCCCAAGGCTTATTGTTATCTAAATCAAAAAACAATCGACCAGCTCGAAGCAATAAAAAAAGATGAAGAACATGATTCATCATCTCAAACCATGAAAGAAATGATTGAGTTAGGCATCAAAGTTTATCTCCATAATAAAGAGAATCCTGCGATGAGTGAGGATGAAAAAAGAAGGTTGGAAAAAGAAGAGGAATTGAATAAGCAACACACAACTCATCTTTTAAGATTGCTCGCGGTTAGTGCCGATATTTTTCGTTGCGTTTATGATAAAAACAAACTCCCTGATGGATCAGTCAATGCGGATGATCATATAGCTGCACTTAAGATAAAGGTTGATAATTTTGTGGATGGTTATATCAATAACTAAGTCAATTAGATGATAATAAGAGTTACTCAAATACTAATAAATTGTTTAATGAGGGCTCCTATAGCGAAACCCTCGAGCATGGTTTATTAAATATTTTTAGCTTTTTAATCGCTTCAATTTTAATTGAAATCCTAATATAAACCCTAAATGAAGCGACAATAATAGGATTGAAATTGCATAAAAGGTTTCAATTTCCATTATATTAAGAACTTGTACTTTGCTTGGAAAAATGCTTAATAAGCTATAAACTGACATAATTATTATTGAAAAAATTAAGGTATATTGTTTATGATTTTCATCTAATAAAAGTCCTAATAAAGCGTAAATCAATGAGAATATGTATCCAAAAACACTGATAAAGATAATGAAAAAAGGCCAAAAAGCTCTAAGATCGCTATTATTCAGATTCATTATTAAAAAAACAAAACCCGCCAATAAAAATGATGTCGTTATCAGGAATAAATCAATTTTAAATTCTTCTTTTTTTATAATTCCAGAACCTTTTAAACTCAAAAGACTATTATTTTTTTGTGACCAATAAATAAAAGCAAGTACTAAAGGAAGTGTCATAAACACTCCTTCGAAAGGTACACTTATCTTATAATTTTGATATTCCATGGCTAAGGTTGCAGATAAATAACATATAATAATTAGCCATGTGTATCTGTTCATTTGTTTCAAGATATGCCCTGTGTCTTTATTAAAAATGAGTGTTATCAAAATCAATACCAACAGTAAAATAATAACATTTCCACTATTAAAAAGCGTCAATAAGAGGCGATTAAATGCCCCATTCATTATAAAAAATGTTCCGATAAAAGCGAAAATAAATACAATGAGTATGTGTATGGTATTGCGCATCATAAGCCTCAGTTAATGTCGTTTAGTCTATTTATTTTTGATGAAATCTATGAGATTGAGATTCGGTTCAATTTAGCAGATAGATTTAACCAAACCACCCCAGCTGCTATTAATAAATTTCCATCTCTTCTCGTTGGATCGTTCTTATTTTCTCAATGGATGGATTTTTGTTTTCAGGTATTTCAATCTTCAACTGCCGAGAAATTGTCTCAAGACACCTCTTTATTTGGTCTTCATTCACATCAATTTTATTAACAGAGCCAAGTATTTTTTTAATACTTACCGCCTTGTTTAATGTATCAATAACACCTTGTACCCCACTGGACTTAGCCACATCATTAAAATCTTTTTCTCGTATGGGTATGGCAATCTCTACGGTTTTCCCATGCTGTTTTAATCGCTCAATGGTTTGAATGATTGCTTTGTCCTCTTTAATTTTTTTTCCATCATTATCAAGACAAAGAACTACTTTATCAGTGAGTAAATCCATATGAATATTAGGAAAGTTACTCTTCCCAAGAGCGACTATTATGCGTTCATTTTGTACGGCATCTCGAATGCTTAATCCAGTAACCACACCCTCTGCAATGTAGGTGACGCTTTCCTTTCCTATACCCTCATTTAAGATAACCCCTGCTCCATTTTTTGAACCATATGATCTCTTGTCTTTTATGTTCATGAGGGGTTTATTGGCCGTGTCTTTATCGAGGTAAATAGCCTCAACAGCTACCACCTTATTATCCTTGTCACGCGCAATATTTAATAAAGCCGGCCTGTATTTTATTTCTTCAGATTTATGGGTATATACCTTGGGATGAAAACGTATGTTTTCACCGGAAATATTGTGTATTCCTCTAATTTCCTTTAGATACTTCTCTGCAATTGTGCCCATAATTGGTTTGGATTCCTGAACCAACTGCATGCCATATTTATCTTGTTTACCCTCTTTTATATTATGTTTCAGTTTAAAATGATTTTGTTGTTCCCCCATCGTTTTAATACTTTCTTTTAAATCATCACCTGTTAATTTTGCAGCATATTCAAGACTTTCTTTAAAATTTAGAGCGCATGTTTTTTGTATTAAATGAAGCAGGTTCCCTTTTTCCATGGTTTCAAAATTAAACCAGGTACCTCTTTTCTCCCCTGCCAAACAAAAGCTTAAACTACCATTTGTCCCATATCGATATTCAGTTTTTGAAGACAGAGCACGATTTGGTTGCCCAAGTAAGGATTGAATAACCAGCTCCGCATGATGGGATAAATTTTGTGACACACTATTGGCATCATAATGTGGCTTGTGGTTCTTAACTTTGGGTTTCATGTTTAACGCAGTGGGAACCGCGGGTTGCTGCTGGCTAGGCGCTTTAACTATTTGGTCGGTATTAAGACGATTTAGTGATTCTAATGCAGAGGTTTTATCTGGAGTGACACGAAGTTGTTTTTGTAATTCCTTATAATCATCCGTGTAAATCATAGCATGCTGTGAGCCACGTGTTGCCATGATATAAAATGAACGCAAATGATTTAACTTTATATTTCCGGTTTCAGCTACCCCGATAACAAAAGGGGATGATGCGCCTTGTATCGAGTAACTCGTGGCCGTGTAACTATAATCCCAATGCGAATCTTTTAGTTCCTTTTTTTGTAATACATGCTTGACACCACTGCTGTCTTTCACTGTAAAAGACTCATGTGTTACATCAGTCACTTGTACTCGTTCATTGGCAAAACGTCCTAAATTTTTATCTGATTTTTTAAAATGAATTTTTTCACCAATAGAGATGTTTCCTGGTTTTGATTGAAACAATTCAATGTTCCAATCTTTATTTTCTTTTTCCGGTACGAATACGGTTTTATTACCTTTCGTATCATTTAAAACCACTACTTTAGCGGATTCATCTACAGAAATCACTTTGAAATACTCATCCCCCTTTTTTAAAAAAAACTCCCCATTTTTTTTTAAACAATCACGATATGTTTCACAATAGTAAAGCTCTGCGGTGGTGTAGTTCGTACTTAATAATCGAGGAAATGACCTGTTTTCTGAACCTATGGAAGATTCTTTCATTAGAGCGTCACGTATAAGGGTGTTTGCTGATTCTCTTTTATGGTTTTCATGAATAATGACAATGGTCTTATCACGACAAGCTTGCGTCCGGGATAAATAATCCCCCACTGCCAGTTCAATTGGGCTTTGTTTTTTTAATAGCTCCAGAGAATGTTCATAAGAGTCTTGTTTTGTTTTAGTTGGTGGTAGCGCAAAATGTTCCGCATTGCCGGATTCAATAATTGATGAGTTTATCTTATGATATGGACTATCGGCCTTATTTCGCTCAATAGCTACTAAAGGTAGGTGAGCTAATTGGACTAATGCGTTATCCGTATCGCCACGAATCAAGGTTTCAATCGCTTTTTTATATCCTACAACCTGTTGTCTTACCAAGTCATCCATACAGGCAACGCGTATACTCCCTTCCTGCATCAATATTTTGCTGGGCTTTCCGCTTTCAATACTCTGATGCTGGCTAATATCACCTAATAATGCGCAGCGTGCCCCAGAAGCTTGAATTTTTTGTACTAAGTTCGCACAATCTCGATTAGATACCATGGACGATTCATCAAGTAATACGAGCGAATCTCTGGTTAAAGTAGACTCTTGCTCTTGTCCTATAAGAAAACTTTTTAATGTTTGTGCCTGTAGTCCCAAAGCCCTCATTTCTTTAACGGCCTGGTGTGTTGGTGCAACAGCAATGATGTCAATAGATTCCGAAACCATAGATTTTGCAAACAAGATGGTGTCAATAGCGCTTCGAGTCATGGTTGTTTTCCCAGTACCCGCGTAACCTTGAATCATAATAAACTGATCAGTTGTCGTTGTGATTAATTTACAGGCCTCTTTTTGACCTTTGGTAAGACTTGCATCTTCTAATTTTTGAAATGCCTCATTACTGCTTATCAGCGGCTTTAGGGTGTCTCTCCCCGCCTTAACTGTATTTACAATAGATTCTTCAAAAACAACTGCTTCTTTTGTAGTTAAAAAAT
>JAUXYG010000199.1 GCA_030694525.1 Legionella sp.
TCAATGGTACGTTGAGTCTCGGTATCGAATTGCCTTAAGCTGTCAATTTCATCATCAAACAACTCGATGCGAAAAGGGCGATTACTGCCCATTGGATATACATCGATAATGGAACCACGCACAGCAAATTCACCATGTTCCAGCACTTTATTGACGCAATGATATCCAGATTGTTGCAATTGATTCCTAAAATTACCGATATCTATTTTTTGGCCTTCTTTGAGCATTAATGCATACTGATTTAAAAATTCAGGAGGGCACAAACGATGCATTAACGTGCTGGCAGAAGTAATGATAATGGCATCGGTCACTTGCTGCAGGCGACTTAGGGTATAAAGACGCTCTGAGATAATATCCTGGTGAGGGGAGAATTGATCATAGGGTAATGTTTCCCAATCAGGAAAAAATAATAATTCCTGGGTTGCTCTCTCAGGATTTAGAAAAAATTGCAGCTCATTTTGTAATTGACTTGCACTAAGATTATCCTGAGCGATGATTAACTTGATCCCTTTTGTCTCTTGACAGTATTCTGCCAAAGCAAGAGCAAGGCTACTCCCATAAAGTTGTCCCCAAATTTCTTTGGGCTTGGTCGGTTGGTAGAGTAGCGTTTTGATTTTCATAGGGTTAAATAATCAAATACTAAAATGTGGGCATTATACCCTTATATTGATTATTCTGCATCTGATTCAATTGATTGGTGAGGCTTAATTTTTAATGTATATAATGTTGTTATTTAGTTAATTGTCTTCCCCGCGCAGGCAAGAATCTATCCAATAAAATGGCATTTTGCTAAATATTTTGATAGTTCCCCACCTGCGTGGGGCTGACAAAAGAGACATTGTGCATGATAAAGAACATAAAATTTGAGAGAATACCAGGTCCGCGGATACTAGCGAGATTGGCTTCAAGTATTGGTTTCAATGATTCATGCCGGGTAAGCATCAATATCGCAAATAATTTCTTTGTGGTTCGTAGTACTTAATAAAGATTGTGATAAAGAAAGAACCAGAACGCTTATTGGAAACAATAATGCAAGATCTAAAGGAAAACTTAAAACCCCTATACCGCCAAAAGAGCCGAAATAGGATATGGTTAATAGTGCAAGCATATAAAAAATAAACCAGTATAAGGGATAGTTGGGTACTAATAATGACGTACGATGATAAATGATATAGACGCAAAGGCCGATCATCAAGGCCACATCAAGTTTCCATAGAATAGAAAAGCCGCACCAATACAGCATTAAATTACAGATATAGAAAGCCAGATGACAAAAAAACAAACTGGACCATAATTTGAATGGGCGGTGCGTAGCTGGCTGTAATTTTCGCATGGCAAGGAGACAAATAGGGCCGATGCTATAGGAGAGAATACTCGCTGACGAAAGAAAAGCGACGAGTTTTTGCCATCCAGGAAATGGAAGAAATGAAAGCATCCCTACAACCAGATTTACATAAAGAGTTACATAAGGAATTTTATGACGATTTACTTTTAAAAACACTTGAGGTAAATGATGATTTAAAGCCATACCGTATATAATGCGTGAAGTGGCCGCGGTATAAACAAGTGTTGTTCCAAATGGTGAAAAGGCGGCATCAAACATTAATAATGCGGCAACCACACCAAGACCTAATAACAGAGTTAAACCCACAAGAGGTCCGTTATCTCCAGGGTAGTTTAAAGCACTCCAGCCATTAGTCAGGAATTTTTGCGGTATCGCCGCGAGAAAACTTAATTGCAACATGAAATACAAAACAAAGCCAATTAATACAGCACCTAAAATAGCAATGGGAATATTGCGTTGCGGATTTTTAACTTCACCAGCCAGAATTAAACCATTTTGAAAACCGGTAAATGCAAATGCAATTCCCCCAGTGGAAAGAGCCGTAAATATGCCAGCCCAACTTTCTTTGTCGGTCAAATGAATGGAGATATTGTTCATATTTGGAGCACTGTAGAGCAGGGTAACAATTGCGATACTGGGTAAGATAAATTTAATAATGCTGGCATATTTGTTACATTCAGCCAGCATTTTAATGCCATATGAATTAAGAATAACTACAAAAAACATAATACCCATAGCCACTACATAGCCATAACCTGAAAGTTTAAGTGATGCAGGGTCATCTATAATCAGCGCAGGGAAGAAATGACTGGAATATTGCAATATAGCTTGAATTTCAATAGGGGTCATCACTACGTATGAAAGCCAGGAGGTCCAGGCAAACAGGAAACCTACTTCTTGTCCATGAGTGAATGTTGGGTAATTGGACATTCCGCCAGAAACGGGAAACATTGTACCCAACTCGCATAGAGGTAACGCAATAAATAACATAAATAAGGCTGCTAACACCCAGCTGATTAATGCATTACTCCCCGCTAATTGTGCGCTAATATAGGGACTAAACAACCATCCGGAGCCAATCATGCCACCTGCGGACGCAACTAAAATATTGGTGGTTGAAATGTCTCGTTTGAGCATGGTAATCCTCCTTGATTATTCTGCTGTTGCTAATTCCATTCTGGCGAGCTCTATCTCTTCCAAATTCATTTCAACCGCTTCAATTTTTTGAAAGCGTGATGTTATTTTTTTGGCAGAAGTATTCACCTCATTTACATCTTGATGAGCAAGATCAATATGTTTGCTTAATTTATCCATCCTTTTTTCAAAACGTTGGAAATCATCCGCCAGCGCATGAAGGTGTTTTTGAATAATATGTACCTGTTTACGGGTAGCATCATCCTTAAGTACCGCTTTTGCCGTGGTTAAAACAGCCATTAACGTACTTGGTGAAACCAGCCAGACTTTTAGGCGTTGCGATAAAGTGATTAAATCCGGATAATTTGCATGGATTTCAGCAAAAATGGATTCAGCTGGAATGAACATCATGGCTCCATCAGATGTTTCATTAGGAATGATGTATTTTTCAGCAATATCCTTAATGTGTTTTTGGATATCCTGTCGGAATTGCTGTTGTAAGGATTTTCGCTCCACAGATAAGGTGTCTGTATTAATTAATCTTTGGAACGTTTCAAGTGGGAATTTTGCATCGATAACAATATTTCCGGAGGGCTCTGGTAAAAATAATACGCAATCTGCACGTTTTTGGTTGCTTAAGGTGTATTGCATTTGAAAATGAGCACTGGGGATCATGTTGCTAATTAGTGACGAAAGCTGCACCTCACCAAAAGCACCTCGAGCTCGTTTATCCACCAATACGTCTTGCAAGCTCACCACATGATTGGAAAGTTCAGTAATCTTTTTTTGTGCTTCATCAATTATCGTTAAACGTTTCACTACATCAATAAACGTAGAAGATGTTTTTTCAAAACCTTCGGTTAACTTGTGGTTTACTTGCTGGGTAAGGCTTTGCAAATGAGTTCTGATTTCTTCGGTGAGTAATTGTAAATGCGAGGTGAGAGAATTTGCGTGCTGTTTAAAGCTATGATTCATTTGTTCTCTTACATCGGTCATTTGTTTTTGAACGGTGTCACTGATTAACAACTGAGTAGCCAATTGGCCTTGAGTTATTTTTTCGTTAATCACGTACTGCGTTGTTTGATAAGACTGATTTAAATCCATGTGAATCTGGTGCAGCTGGGTATTAAATTCCTGGTGTAATTTTTCGTAAACAGTCTCAACCAATACTTTTTGTTGTTGATTTTTATATAAAAACCATACAAAAAGAACGAGTTGGAGGGCCATAGCCAAAGCTATGCCCTCAATTGGAGTCAGGGTTGAGAGATAGTTCATTCATTATTCCACTAATTGAGTCAGCCTGATTGGTTGATTGTATTGATAGACAGTTTTTAACTGGCCATAATCAGTCAAGCGTAAATAGCCTAAGTAAAGGCTATCGTCTGATAATTGGCTGGAATTGTCAAAGGTAAATTGAATGACCTTAGTTCCTGGATCCAGCCATTGCGCTTTTTGAGAGGTTTCAATAGGCTCAATTGTTCCTAAGCTGTTTTTGTGATAGAGCACGCTTTGTAAGGCATATCTGCTGCCTGTTGCAACTTGTAATGTAGCAACAAAAGTCAATGGTTTGGAGGAGAGTTTTTTAATGCTGGATAAGCGGGCAGATGGTATAGAATAGGAAAAAGCGGTGCGGGCTGTCCGTTGGATAATTTCCTGGTCGGATTCAGAAAAAACAGAAGCTTCGATATACCAGTTCTCCCCGTGATTATTTGTTTCTGAAGTTAAAAACCCGGTTACTTCAAATTTATTTGGTTTTATTTCTCTGGCGGTTAAAGGAATTACTTCACCTCGGGGTCCTTTTAAAAATACATCCAAATCATCGATGGAATAATTCATAGCATTATCTTTTAATGTTAACCAGGCTGTTAATTTATCCCCATACTGATAATGAATAGAGTCAGATTCTATTTGTAAATAAACCAGAGAAAATTTATCGAATACGCTAATCATGAAGGCATCACTAGGGGGAGACACTGAGCTCACGCTTTTTAGCGTGAATTTTCCTGCCCCTAATTCGGGTTTGATTTGCAGCATGGTCTGATTTTGAGAAGCTAATAGCGATTCATCAAAAGGTTCATCCTGGCTGTATAAGGCGGATGCCTCCCTAATTGTCAGAGTTTTGTTTTTCGGGGTTGAAAGAATGAGAGAGGGTAAGGGTTTATTTTGTAAGGGCGTGATCCGAATCACAGCGCCTGGTGCACGTGTTGAAATGATTACTCCATGTTTCAATTGTGCCAAAGTCACTTTTTGTTGATACCCATAGCTCTTTTGTCGATTAGTAACGTGCGTATTTAACGATTTTCCAGAAACATGCCATTTATCCTGCAAGGTTTCATGAGATAAAGTAGAGCAGACATCACACTCATAGGATTTGGTGTTTTTTTTGGGTAAAGAAAAAGAGTGCGCCTGTGACATACAGATAGCAAATAACAGTACCAGGTAATTTGTCTTCATGGTTTCATTCCCTCTTTATCTAAAGCACTAATAAGCAGTTTATCCAAACCAAAACATGAGTGTCGGCTTTGATTGTGACTTAATGGTTTTTGGTCTTCTGTTTTGTCTATATCCTGAAACCACACCTCTCCCGCTTCAGTTTGTGAGGTACAGTTTAAAAATCCATCGGAGCATTGGTCGAGATAAAGTCTGGTGATTTTCAAGCCACTGTTTTGAAAATATCCGTTACAATAACTGGATGAGGCAAAGGGTGAGGCGTGCACATCAGTACCAACAATTACTCTAAATGGAATAGATAATTCAGGACGACCTTTGCCTCCTAATAATATCTCTTCATTAAAGATCAGCATGTCTCCCACTCGCTGTTGTTTTACTGCATCTGAGCGATAGCCTAATAGCCAGGCCATGCTTGATTCAAATACACCGCCGTTAAGCACTTCATCTGCTAAAATGGTCCCTTTACTTGAGGGGGCTATTGCAATTACTTGAGATATTTTATGTCTTAGCATCATAAAACGGCTGTCATAAGTTGGATTTGATAAAATCCAGCGCATTATATTACTCCCATTGGAATGCGCGTATATGGTGAGTGAATCGATGTTTTTTTCCCGAATGAACTCGATTAACTGTTCGGCTACACAAATTGCTGCATCCTCATGCCACATATAGCGGCTAAAATCACAATGTACAACAAAGTGATTTTCAGGATTGGGTAATCCTTCAGATACGCTTTGAATAAAATCTACTTTCCAATAACCCCCATAAGCATCCACTCGATGATCTCTGGTGCCGTGGACAAATGCGATGCCTGTATTTTTAGTTGTGGCAGGAAGTGCGAAGGTTAAGGCGGTGGTTGTGATTAAAAAAAAAGCGATAATTGCTCGTTGAAAATCCATTTCTATAATACCTCATGTATAACAGAATCGTATCTATATCATGTTTTTTATAACGGGTTCAATAGGAGGGACTTTGATCAAAATGACAAGTCCTTTTTTTTCGTTATAATTTCTTGGTTTCACTAATAATATGTGGAGTTCATGAGGGATTGAATATTATGAGTAGTACTAATTATCAGGGAATGAGGGAGTTTCAAATCTATTTTATAAGTCTTTTTTTGAATTTGATTTTTATTTTTATCCCTTGCTTGGGATACTGTGCAGACGTATATAAAAAGCAATTTGATTATATAATAGATACGGACATTGGGGGTGATATTGATGATGTACTCGCCTTAATTGTTGCTCTAAAAAGCGGCCATCCCCCTCTTGCGGTGACAACAAATCATATTGATCCTGAGGAAAAAGCCCGTATTGCTAAACTTGTATTAACTGAATCAGGCTTTCCTGAAATATCTGTTTTTAGCGGGGTAGGGGTCAGACGTCATGAACCCAAAGCATTATTTTTAGAACAAAACTCATTATGGCCCCCAGCTTATGGTTATCCTAATCCGGATAGTGGCGAAAAAGAATGGCATATAAAACAGGCTGTACCTTACAAAGAGTACTATGGCGACTTATTTGAAAATATCGATATTGAGCAGGAATTCGCACCTGATTTTATTGCAAGAATAGCGAAAAATTATTCTCCTGAGAATAAATTGACAATTGTAGCTCTTGGTCCTTTACATAATATTGAGGCAGCGATTGAGCTTAACGAGTCAATTAAAAATAATATCAAGATCTATTCCATGGGCGGCGATTACCCCAAGGGGTATAATTGGTTGATTTCACCTCAAATCAGTTCCAAAGTTCTGGATGAGGTCGAAATGATATGTATTTCCAGTGAATTCATTGACTCGAATGATTTGTATATTAGTTCTGAAGAATTCGCAGAGCTTGAGAAAAGCAATCAATCCATATTAGGAAAGGCTGTAGTTTCAGATTGGAAAAATTGGCACAAAATAGATGAAAATCATAAAAAAAATACCTACCTTGCTGATCCAGTCACCACATATCTTGCAATACATCCTGAAGAAATAAACAGATTGACTCCAAAAAAAGTGAGCTTTCCCTGTCTTAATGCCAATGGTCAATTGAACGAGGAATTAGAGGGCTTATGGTATAATTATCCTGGTTTAAAGGATAAAATTATTCATATTTCAAATGATAATTTAAGCCACTTGTATTTTGTTAAGTCAATCAAATCGACTGCACGGATAAGGAATAAAATAATTGAGGCACTAACAAACATTGGGGAGGTTGCTTAATTCGTAACGAAACATATTTTCCCCCTTAAAGATTGTTCGCTTGTTTCGTAATTGTATAAACACACGCAAGTCATTCTATGTTAAGCTCTGCTGATATAAAAAATGTGAGTTACTATGATAAAGGTTGGACAATTTAATAAGTTAGTTGTGGTGAAGGAAGTCCCTTTTGGTGTCTATCTTGATGGAGGAGAATGGGGCGAAATTCTGTTACCTAATAAGGTGGTTCCAAAGGGAATTCAAATAGATGATACCTTAGAAGTTTTTATTTACTTTGATTCAGAAGATAAAATTATTGCTACTACTGCTCGACCACGGGTTCAAGTGGGAGGATGTAGCTTTTTAAAAGTTATTGATGTAAATCGGGTAGGCGCTTTCCTGGACTGGGGTTTGGATAAGGATTTGCTCGTTCCCCTTCCTGAGCAACAAAGACCTATGGAACAAAACAAATCTTATATTGTTTATGTGAAACTCGATAATAAAGGCCGGATTATCGCCAGTTCGAAACTGGATCATTTTTTGGATAAAACACCCATTCCCTGGCAACGTGGAGATGAAGTAAACATCCTCGTAGCAGAAGTCTCTCCTTTAGGGAATAAAGTAATAATAGAGAATTCTCATTGGGGTTTAATTCATAGTGGTGATATTTTTCAGTCACTTGGCTATGGCAAAAGAATGACTGGCTATATCAAAAACATCAGAGATGATGGCAAAATTGATGTCGTATTGAAAAAAATGGGTCAGGATAGTATTCATGATTTAGCCTCTCGTATTCTGCTGGAATTAAATAATAAAGGAGGATTTCTTCCTCTGCATGACAAAAGTTCCTCCCTGGACATTCAGCGCGCTTTTAAGGACAGCAAAAAAAGTTTCAAAAGCGCAATTGGTCGTCTCTATAAGCAAGGAGAAATTTTAATTGAGGCCGATGGTATTCGTTTGAAAAAAAAGCACTCGAATTAGGCGTTGTAATCGTAATGAGTCATAACGTGCAATGTTGCCAAACTCTGTTCACCCCTAGTGGGAGTTGATGTACCCCAAAAAGATAAATTAGTGCTTTGATAGGTGTCTAAAAATTTTTTTGCTTTTGGTAAAATTTTAAGGAAAAACTCTTCTTTTATTGCATCGTAATTTAGTGGCGACTCGGATTCTAAAAATTTTTTAGAATGAGAGTCGTGTCGGGCTGAAATGCCCTCTTTCACTAATTTTCTTAGCATTCTAACTCGTTCATCCGTTTCCATAATAGTCCTTTCTATCTGTGATATATCTAATTTTCCGTAAGTCATTTTAATCATCCTTGTTGGTATTTTTAAATCCTGCAGCGGGATAATATCAAATGTTTTATGGAGCAGATATATACCAGCAATTAATTTCGCGAGCAAGACAAGGGTTTTAGGGAGAATGATGGGGCTATTGGCGAGTTTAATGAAATTATTTTTTAAATTTAAGGATACGTTAAGGCTACACTCAGTATAATGATGATAATTTAGTCATTTAAATCAAATATCAGGTAAGTCAGCAATGCCACTTGAAAATGCAAAGAATAAGCCAAGTACAGTAATTTATGATCCTGAAATTGACTCCGTTGTTTTTCAAACGAATTCTGTACGTTTAGGCATTCGGCAGATAAATGAATTGAAGAATGTTTTTGATAATAAACTTAATGAAAGCATGGGTAACGAAATTGAGAAATTGCAGTTAGAAGCTCCTCATTTATTCAATGTAGACGTTAATAGTATTTCCAATTTAAAATTAACGACTACTCACGCAAAATTACAAAATATCCCTGTTAAAGTAGAACATTGTAATTCCCGCTATTTAGTAACAGTTGGTCCCTGTGACCTTAGTGGTGTGGGGGGGCATCAAGTCCGAGAACATATAATTAAAAATTTGGTTAACCAGGCCCTTACTAGGAATGAAATTAATTCTGACTATGAAGAAGTCAATGTTTCGGCTTGTGTTGGGGTAAGAGGACGATGGCAAATGGCGGCTGGATTTTTTAAGAATAATCGTAGCAGCGATGGTTCTCACATGAATGCTTATATTAAAACCGATGGAGAAAATCATTTAACCCATTGGGAGCCTCGCAACGGTCCGCAACGATTTTTTGATGATTCTATTTGTGCCGTGGTTGTTGCTACTGCTACGTTTGTATTTGAAAAAGGAGTATTAAATAATACGATTCATAATTCAAATGATGCCACTGAAAATATAATGAAAAATCCGGATTTCAAAACCTTATTTGATGAATTTCTTAAACTTACTGAAAATAAAATAATGCATTTATTTGCCTGGGTTAAGGAGCAAATTTTCCCCTTAGCAAATGATTTACTTATTCGCTCTCATCCTTAATAAAACGTGCCTTTAACCATACTTTTATAACTTTGATCCCCTCAACCTGGCATGTTGTTTGCATCTTGATATCCTTCACACTGGTTACCCTCAGATTAATAGTTTATTTATTTTTGCTTTAACTTAATGATAGTATAAATATTTTTAATTTTTAAAATAGCAATGAAATCAAATACAGGGATAGAAATCGGTTACTAATAACAGAGCGGTATCTATTGTTTTTAATAATAAAAATAAGGGATTTTATGTTTCAAGTAAACTATCTATGTCGCGCCTTCATAGCGCTAATTTTATTTGTAAGTATGCCCATATATGCCGCCGAAAATTTGGCGTTAAACGCACGTGTTTGGGCCAGTTCAGAAGGTTTACCCGCCTCTAATGCGGTGGATGGCAATCCAAATACCCGATGGGGTTCAGTGATTGGTATTGACCCATCCTGGATAGCTGTTGATTTAGGAAGCGTTTGCCAAATTGAGAATGTTACTATCGATTGGGAAGCAGCGAATGCTGAAATTTATGAAATTCAAGGCTCAAGTGATGGCGAACAGTGGACCACTCTGGTTACCAAAACAGGAGGTATATTTGGTAATCGAACTGACAGCACTGATTTATCTGCTGTGTACCGTTACATTCGAATTTATGGCACTAAACGCAGCGTAGGAAACCAATGGGGTTATTCTATTTGGGAATTAAAGATTAATGGAACGAAATCCGTAATCAGCCAATTACCAATTAGCCGAGCAACTGCGAGTTCTGAGCTTCAGCCTGCAGCCAATGCTATTGATGGCAATCCGAACACTCGCTGGGAGTCACAGCATGGACCTGGTCCATCCTGGTTGCAGCTTGATCTTGGAAAATCCTATCTTATATCGCAAATGGTGATTGATTGGGAAGCAGCAAATCCAGCAATTTATGAAGTTCAAGGGTCAACAAACGGCACTAATTGGACTACCATTTCGTCACAAACAGGAGGCATCTTTGGTAATCGCACGGATACAATTGCCTTATCCGGAAATTATCGATATTTAAGAATTTATGGAACCAGAAGAAGCACAGGTAACCAATGGGGTTATTCCATTTGGGGCGTAAGAGTTTTTGGGACAGAAAATGGCACAGACCCGATACCTGAGTCGGAATATAATCCATTGTATGATAATAATACAGTTTTGGAGCCGGATACAGTAATTAACACCCCAACCGCTCTGATTACTCGATTCGCAGACAGGGCAAGAGACAGACATGCGCGCGAAGATCAATTTCGAGCCTACGATCATTATCTGGAGTTTTACTGGATTCATCGTACCGCTCAAATAGAGATTATTGATGAGATAGCTAAAGGTGGCAACCGAATTGTGGTTAACGTAAGAACTGAATGGCCTTTAGGAGCACCAGAGTTTCGTGCGTTTTATCGTGGCATTGGCTCCGTCGCTGAATATTGGTTCAATATATTAATGACTCGAAATCCGACCGACCCACTGCGCTACCAAGCCATAGTCACTTACAATACTAAAGAGGGTCGTCAGACCCGGATCGGTGATAGAATGGAAATTGAGATCAGCCAGTTTCTTGACGCACCCCCTGAAGGTCGAGCCAATTATTACGGTACACCCTACCTGTACTTTGTGGGGCAGGGTATTGTTCCCTGGGAGGCAAGAGGAGTATTTGGTGATGCCAGTACTGAGCGAGAAGACTCTTATCCCATGCCAGTAAATGCGCGATTGGGAGGACAAACGACTATTCATCATCAATATTCCAATGAGCCAGATGATGTGTTTAAACAAATGGCAACCAATACTTCCAATATTAATGGCCAATTATTCATGTTAGGCCGAAGAGTCCATCATTCTGACATGCTTACAGGTGCCCATAATGAACAACCAAATCCCAATTTTCCAGAGCTGGTGAATAAATTAAGAGGAAATTACATAAACCGCTCTTGTGTTGGGTGTCACAGAAATAATGGACGCGGACTTCCACCAGCTACAGGAACCACATTGACCAATTATACGGTTAAAGTAGGGGATGCAAATGGGAATCCACATCCTCAGCTTGGAAGAGTGTTACAACCTTTAACTACTTCCGGCCAACCAGAAGGCAGTATTCGAATTCAAAACTGGGTCGAGAATAATGGATTGCGCAGACCCAATTATCAATTTACAGGTCCCGTACCGCAACGCTATTCAGCACGAATTTCTCCTCAATTAGTAGGAATGGGGTTACTTGAGGCTATTCCTGAGAGTGCCATTGCCGCATTAGCTGATCCTGCTAACAATCAGGGCCCTGGAATTTCAGGTCGCATGAATATCGTCACTGATTTGGAAACGGGTGAGCGACGGGTAGGAAGATTTGGTTGGAAAGCAGGTAAAGCAACAGTTAAACAACAATTAGCACAGGCGTTAAATGATGATATGGGAGTAATGACAACGATTCTACCCCTACCTAATTGCGGCTCTGCCAATCCTGCCAATTGTCTTTCAGGTGATCAGTTAACCGACCAGCACCTTGACGCGCTAGTAACTTACGTGTCTTTACTTGGAGTCAGAGCACAGCGGGATTCTGAAAATCCGCGTGTAAGACAGGGAGAGAAAGTCTTTCAGGATATTGGTTGTTCCGGTTGTCATAAACCAACCTTTACTACCAGTGCATTCCATCCACATGCTGAGTTAAGAAATCAGGTCATTCATCCTTACACGGATTTGTTACTACATGACATGGGGGCAGAGCTTGCAGATAATCTTGGTGAAGGAAATGCAACAGGTTCCGAATGGCGTACTGCCCCCTTGTGGAATATCGGCCTAACTGCTGGTGTTAGCGGTGGTGAGTCCTATCTCCACGATGGACGCGCACGCACACTCGGTGAAGCAATTATGTGGCATGGTGGTGAAGGGAGTGCAAGCAGAACCGCTTATACCCAATTGTCCCAGGATATGAGAGATGCATTACTCCAATTTATTCGATCGTTATAAATTTAATCAGAAGTATCCCGGCTATGACTGGGGTACTTCTACTTTTGAATAACATCTTTACTGGTTAATTGTGCCTCCAGCCAACGTAGTAATAATTTATCTTTATCTTCCATTAATTTGCTTTGTTTAGCTATCCACTCTTTAATTTGAGTTCCTTTCCACTGGGTGATTATTTCAGGATAAATATAACTTTTTTGGCAAATTGCAGGAGTATGTCCCAACAAAGTGGCTACTTCGCAAATAATGGTTTTTAAAGAACTTTGGGATGAATCTTCGTCAGTAAAATGTGTTTGGGTCAAGCGATAAAAGGTTTCCCGACACGCTCCCCAGGTTCTGAAATCCTTGGCAGTGAACGGGTGTTTCGTTAATTCATTTAAATAAGTATTAATATCCTGGGACGTGATTTCACAATGATTATTGGATTCATCAATGTATTTAAATAAACGATATCCAGGTAATGCTTCGCATTTTTTTAATAATTTAATAATCTTTTCATCTTTTAAAACAATGTGCCATGGTTTGGCATTTTTACCGTCGAACTCAAGAACGGCTTGAGTTGAACTTATCGATAAATGCTTCTTCCTTAAAGTTGTAAGCCCATAAGATTTATTTTGCTTTTCATATATGGCATTACCAATTCGTATGAAGTGATTATCCAGCAAATAAATAATGGCGCAGATGATTTGATTTTTATTGATGGTTAAGGGTTTGTTGAGTTCCTCTTCTATATGTTTGCGGATTTTTGGCAGTGCCTTACCGAAAGGAATCATGTTCTTAAATTTATCTTCCTCTCGCACTTTGCGCCATAATGGATGATAACGATATTGTTTGCGATTTTTACTGTCTCTTCCCGTAGCCTGAATATGTCCATTAGCTAAAGGAGAAATCCAAACTTTGTTATAGGCGGGAGGAATAGCTAAGCTATTTATTCTCTCCACTGTTTTTTCGTCGGTGACACGAGTCCCGTCTGGATAATAATAATTAAATTTTTTACCGCTACGTTTGCGAGTTATCCCAGGCGATGAGTCATTAATATAGTGTAAAGAGGCAATTGTAGCAATTTCCTTGCTCTCCATAAGGCTCCCTTAGTGCGCTTAGCGTGTAACAAGTATAGCAATATCATTTAATTGATTAATACATGTTTTTACAATCATACTGCTCAATTGCTTATTTTAAAATCAAGTTGAGAGGTTACCATATTTTACCTAAACTACTATAATTAGTAGATAGCAAGTAATGAACCAATAAATTCAGGGAGGAATTATGGAAAATTTAGAAGGATTAAAAGTAGGTATATTAGTTGCCAACGGCTTTGAGCAGATTGAACTGGAAGAGCCCCGCAAAGCACTTGAAAAAGCTGGTGCTAAGACCTTTATAATCTCACCGGAACAACACAAGGTTCAAGGATGGAATCACGCAGAAAAAGGAGACTTCTTCTCCATTGATTATCCCTTGGATACTGTTGAATCTGAAGATTTTGATGCTCTGTTATTACCAGGCGGATTAATGAACCCGGATAAATTGCGCACATTGCCTAAAGCGGTTTCTTTGGTTAAAAAGATAAACCAACAGAATAAACCCATTGCTGCGATATGTCATGCACCCTGGTTATTGATTAATGCAGGTTTAGCCCGTGGTCGGAAGATGACATCTTATAGTTCTGT
>JAUXYG010000003.1 GCA_030694525.1 Legionella sp.
ACGATAGCCTCCCTCAACTAACGCCTCATCTCCTAAACTACTTTCCGAAAGACTACTTCCACTCCAATTCGATAATTGATTCCCTATTTGAACTAAACGTTTTGTTAAGCGTTTATCGCCTAGTTCAATCCCACCAAATAATGCTTCCGAACAGAGACTGGAATCGCTTAATGTCGAATTCATAAAACACCTTTTTAAAAAATAATAAGGCGAATTTGATCATTATTTCTTCTTATATACAAGATGTGTAGAAGATTCAGGGACAAGCCGAGGCACGTAGGAGGGAGGAGCAATTGTCAACACGCTTTAAAAATTTGGGTAAAAATAAGTGTTTTTGTACCAAAATAAGCTAAATTATATCCTGCTATAGTTAAAGTTAACGCTCCCGTCTAAAGTATTAGCAGACATGTTTTCTGAATTCAAAGAAACATCCTGAATTTCATTAGATGCTGAAGCTTTCATTGGGTCAGATTGCTGAGTATTCTTCTCGTATAAATCAGTTTGAGGTTGATTTAAAACACGGTAGTTAATTAATGTCTCCTGACTGATTTTACCTTGCTGACTAAGCTCGACCAGATGATAACTGGAATCAGAGAGTAAAGCAGATAAATTATTTTGCGCCTGCTCTCCTTGTAATAAACCTTTATTGTAAAAATCAGTCAATGCGGTTACTAATGATGGTTCTTGTTGTAGATTTAAAATACTGTCTATATTAGTTTGTGTAATTAAATCAGTATTTTTGAGTACTTTTAAGACAGCAACTATCCACTCAGGGTCTCCATCATTTAATGCAATAGCATTAAATATAAGTTGGGAATTAGGATGCGCAAATAAATTGGCATCATAAGCGTTCATAATTATTTCTGTAGGACCTAGTAAGAAATGATAACTTTTTTTGGCGATAACACCTGGATAAAATCGGCTCGCCCTAGCAAATTGGAAAAGACACGAATGAAACCAACTTTGCATGAACCACCATCGACTAAAATAGCTTTGGGCAAAAGCGGTATAAACATTGTGTAGTTGGTTATTATCTATGCAGCTCACGTGTAACTCATCTAAAGTGGCTCTTAATTTCTTTGGGAAAAAAAATCGTTGAATTACAGATAATTTATTATACTGTTCCTTTAAACATTTAACGTCTTCTTCCATTTTTTTTACTAATAACATTATTGATCTCCATTTTTCCCTCAGAGTATAAGGGGTAAGTGTGCGTTTTTTTCCGCAATATTAATATTTAGAATAATTACCTGCTCCAGAACTTTCTTCAAGGTTGGAGGTGATATTGCCCATTGATTCATATAGGTTTTGTGAAAGTGGTTTGAAAAAGTTAATGCTAGTACCACCTGAGTCGTATAAGCGCTTAAAAATTAAACTTAGCGTTGTAAAAATACCAATACCTATTAATATAGAAATAACAGATAAAAATTTTAAATCTTTTTCTTGTGGTGATTGACGATTTTTTGTTAATAGCTTAATAGTGATATCATTTTTTAATCGATTCTCAACGCCTTGAACTGCTTGCTTATCATCTAAATCTGGATTTTCAAGAATGGCTTTTAACTCTCCCACCGCTATTCCTTTGATGTATCCTTCAAAAGCAAAAGTTGCTTTGTTTAGAATCTCACAAGATCTTTTGCTTCAGGCAAACGCCTATCATTGACTAAGATTGATTCGGCAAAATCTGCTCTTAATTTAATAAGTTCCAGCTTATGATAAATTTTAACGGACAAAGGTAGCTCATTTAATTCTACAGGCTCTTCTCCAAACAAATATGAATACAAATGCGGATTTTTTTTATTTCGAAGCAAGCGGGGTAAATGTCTTTTTATATTAAAATCGAGAAGAGTCGAAATAACATGAAGATTATGTAAAACTATTTCATGTTCATTTTGATCAAATTCTTTGTTTTTCCACCATTTAATTTCGTCAACATCATCTTCAAAATAAATATAATATTGATAGGGACTAATCATCTCCTCAAATGAATGTAAAATAGACTCTAGCAAGCAATAATACTGGCAACTAACCCAATCATTAAATCCAGGAGCAGGCTCATCTTTATTTAATACAGTATCAAAAAAGGAATAAGCGGGGTAATGAAAACTTTTATGTTTTAGATTATCTAACTCGCCTTGATTATGCTGAATATAGCCATTACAAGCCTTTAAAAGCTTTTTTCGCGCATTCAAATAATTTTTAGACATCTTTATAACCCTTTGGTTTTTTGTGAAATTTATTGTCTTTCTGGGTGTATTTTAACACACTAGAACCTTCCCTGGTTAATATGCCAATTAAAAAGATTTACTTGAGAACATAAGACAATCCAAAGGTGCTCACCGGTATCACGTCTTCTTCAGCATTAGCCTTAAGCCCCTTTTCACGATATGCCTTTTTAATTTCATTGACGGAGTTTTCTTCAACACCTTCAATATTCCAATCCAATGATTCAGGGTACTCCTGGAGCTCTTTTTCTTTCGCAGCAAAACATGCTTCAATAAATCCTCTGTGCCTATTGTGTTTGAGGTCTGTCAACTGTTGAGAGTGTTATGAAAACCATTAGCTTTAGGACTACGTTCAACGAGAGAAGTACAGCTTTCGGTAGTATCTGGAGAGCGCACAAGAGGCCACTAATGATCAACCTGCTTAGTTTTTAACTCTTTCGCGGTAGATAAAAAATATAACCTTTCATTGTCATCTTTTATCTTGCTAATAAATAAGTTGTAACTCAGGATAATTTGTCCAACAAGGTGTTGGATTTATATATTTAAATACTAACTCCTTGGCCCACCTCGCGGTGGTGCAAATGGATCTTTACTCCTTCTTGGAACGGTACTGCCCCCAGAAACATTTTTTAATGTCTTCATTCATTATTTTTTCTTTAGTTTGCTTAAGAGGTGTGATTGGCTTTTTTCATGATCTCGTCCTATAAGAAATGCTTTTTCATTATAGTTCAACTTTGCCAAATAATTGATTCAGCAAGCAGAACTAATCGAAGAGTTTGTATAAAATAATAGACAACGTATAATCTTTGTGTAATCGAACTAATGAGTGCAACACATGTTTTCTAAAATAGATTCCACCAACCCTATAAATATAACGCAATTATCAGAAGAGGGTTCTATTTCGTTCACTCAATACGTAAATCTTTCTAAAGAGCTTGTATTATTAATAGCCTGCAATGAAACGCATACTGAAACCACCATTAAATTATTTAAAGCGAATAATTTAATGGATTGCATAAAGCAAGAGAAATTTCATGGACGATATAGTTTTTCAGGCTCAATGACTCCAAATACTTTCATGCTTTCAAAACAATATACTCGTGAGTTAATCAAACTAGATACTGAACGTTTTAAAATAATGACTACTATTGTTTGGGGCAATAATGATGACATCCACGCGTTAGATGAAGAATATTTCTTTACCGTTAATCTTACCTCCCCAAAACCGGAAAGCCCGTTAGAGCTAAGATTTTATCAATGGGACGATAATGGACCGATTTTAAAGCAAAAAATACCCCTAAATCATGAACTTCTGAATGGCATTGGCTCAATGCACTCCATTCAATCCTTAAGTAATGGTCAATTCGCTTTTCATATTTGCGGCGATATTTCGAGAGAATTTAAAGTGCTAATTTGTGCATTTACTTTGAACCAGGATACTAAGCTTGAAATGCAGATACGCCATATAATTACCCCTGAAAAACAATATCTTGGAAGTGAATCATCTCCCACCGGTCAAATCCTTGCATTGCCCAACGGTCATTTGCTCACTTATTATCAAAATCATGATGGCTTACAAATTTGGAATACAACAAATGGAGAATGCATCAGGAACTGGTGTTGGAGCGATATAAAGCCGAAAGAAAATTTTGCACCCATCATAAAAATCACTTCATTCCCTGACCAGAAACACCTTTTAATACACAAAAAAGATTCTTTACATATCTTCAATATAAATCACCTGACCTTAAAACCAATAATCATAGAAAATTTAAATTGTTACGGTAACCATCATATTTTACCTGATGGTAAGCTGCTGGCCTTTCATGCATTCGAGAACAAAAACAGCAGTAACCGTTTAAGTCTCTCTCATTTTGATACGCCGCAAATCCGCGCTTATAATCAAGCTTACCTTAAAGCAAAGGTTTTAACGTTCCTTTACTTTGCTAACGTGTTAAATCTGCCGGACGAATTAAGTTTGCATATAATAAGCTATGCATTTACCCTCGAAGCCAAACATCAATTTATAATTAATTGCCCCGACGATATTGAAAACAATCAAGAATTACCCCCTGCTCCATTGTGTAAATAAATTGATTTTTTCGACTTTTACCCGTGTGCTTTATTTTTATTATCAGCTCTCTAGGCATGTCCCTAGATAAACTCCAATCCGCCTAAATTAGAGCAGACTGGGCGAATTTATTTCGACAAACCCTATCAAATGCATTAAAATAAAGCAATAAGTCGTTTTTTATCAAACACCCGTCAATGAATTCACATCATGGAAAATCGTTATGAATGAGAAAAGGGATAATTCCTTACCTGTAACACCACAAGAGCCGTGGCTACTATCCGGAGAGTTGTACATCAACTCCTATTTTTTCGAACGGGGCATTCTGATGGTAACCCCAAAGCCTGAGCGCGATGATGAGCTTTTGCCTTCTCATGAGCTAATTAAAATTAAAGAGCGGGAATTTCAATTCCATTCAAATACTACACCCTCATCTGCCAAACCCGAATCGCGCGCACTTGCCAAAACATCTGCTCTTTTAAAAAACCTTACTCGCTATGCTCAAGCCAAAGACCTGCAAAACCCTCTTATCGCAGACTTCGAGGTGCGGCTTTTTAATAAAAAAAGACGCGAGGAGGTATTTTTGCCCCTAACTTTTGGGGAACAAGGTCATGAATCAGGCCTTTATGTCTATCCTTGGCTTAGTAAATCCAGTCACTCCTTGCAGAATTTTAAGGGATTTACTCAATTTATTACGGCAGGGTGTATGTTTGGAGCAAATTTGCAAGCCGTGACTAATGAGGGAGACTCAGTCGAATTAATTAACCATCAGATACGTCTGCGCCCTAATCAACACATTATAGCCCTGAAATATGATGCCGAGCCGTCTGCTTTTGAGCAGGTCCTTTTTGAGGAATTTAGTAAATATTGCATTCTCATCAATCAATTGAGTACAGCAAATGCACCAAAAAAACTGTTATATCACCTGCCCTGTGCAGATTACATGCTTTTTGGGTTGAGTTTATTTATTAAAGGACAGTTAACCCTTGATGCTTTTGATGCATTGATTCAAGCCATTAGAATCAAAGAGCAATTGTATCATCAAACCATTGGAACCTTATGTGCCACTCACCAAATTGAGGTGATCTTTCAATCTCCTTTTGATGCCCTGATGCCCCACATGGATAGCGAGCGCCCTGCCCTATCACTGTTACACCTTTTGGGAGCTCATGATTTAGCGCAGCTACCTACCGAAGAACACCTGGTCACCACCTGCCTTAGCTTACTGCAAAGCCATCAGGCAAATCTTGACCTCAATCAAGTATGGCGCGAGCTTACCCACGTCAATGCGCACCCTATCACTAATTTTGAGGATTTATTCAAGCAAGGCAATGCAGTACTTGTAGCCTGTGGTACAAAAGACAAATATGCTTATGAATGCTGCAGCCTACTTCCTATATCAGAAAAACAAATTCCCCTTCATTACGAATCCTTATCGCTTGCTAGTAGCAAGAAAAGCTCTGCTGGGAGCGCGACCTACCCTCCTCTTTTTAATCTCACCACCTTCGAACCAGTAGTCACTTATTCCCCTACCGCGTCAGGCCTTTTATTTTATTTTGCCACGCATTTGAACACCCTGAAAAATCTTTTGTTTGAAAAAAAGAAGTTGGCACAGGCGGCGAGAAACATTGGATTATTTGCTTTACAAGAAAAAAAGCAAAACCCAAATACAGAAGCAATCCAACAGTCTAAACCGCTTTCTATAGAGTCAGTAACAAGTGAGCAAAATAACGAGAACGGACTAAACTTAAAATAGAACGTCCAAATGGAAAACATGGATGAAACCAAAAGCCTCGCGAGTGCAGAGTGTTTTGCCCCCAATGCAACGTCTTCTTAATCTGAAATTGCAACAAGATTTACCAACTGATGAGTTGGTTGAGCATATCATTAATTATTTTGAAAATATTATTGAATGCATGCCAGGAAATGTGTATTGGCTAGATAAAGAAGGCAAAGCTGTAGGTTGCAACCAGAATGTGCTCGATATGTTTGGCATGAATTCAATCGATCAATTTCGTGGACTGGATTTTGATACCATGGGGTCTATTGGGCATTGGACCGAACAAGCAACGACAGCGTTCAAAAAAGACACTTTGATAGTACTAAAAACCGGAATTGCGAAACTGAATGTTGAGGAGCCCCCTATTCCCCATTGGGATGGTCGCATGATTCATTTCTTAACCCATCGAGTTCCCTTATTCAATCAACAACACGACATCATTGGTGTCGTTGGAATATCCATAGACATCACAGATCGCAAACAATTAGAAACAGCGCTTAATGAAGCGAAAATAAGAGCGGAAGCTGCAAACCAGGCAAAAACGGAATTTCTAGCAAATATGAGCCATGATTTACGCACACCCCTATCGGGCATCACAGGTTTTGCTTCAATCATCAAAGAGGAAGCATCTGAGCCTAAAATAAGGGAATATGCTGAGAGCTTAAGTGAGTCAAGTGATGCGTTATTACTCTTATTAAATGAAATACTGGATGTAATCAAAATCTCCTCTGGAGCAACACCCTTAACCCGTCAAAAATTTAATTTAAAAACGAGGCTTTTAAGTGTTATTCAGTTAAACAAAGCCAAAGCATACCAAAAAGGAATTACGCTCAAATATACTTACGATGATGCTTTGCCTAAATGCATCATTAGTGATGCGATGCGTGTTCATCGTATCGCCCTTGAGTTAGTTACCAATGGCCTCATGTTCACCGAAACAGGTTACGTATCCTTATCGGTACACTTGGCCCAGGAAAAGGAACGAGAGCTGGTCCTTAAATTGTGCGTAGAAGATACAGGAATGGGCATTCCCCAAAAGCAACAAGACGAAATATTTATGCCCTTTAAGCGATTAAATCCCTCGTTTGAGGGGCGTTTTCAAGGAGCAGGCTTAGGTTTATCTCTGGTGCACCAATACATCAATGAGCTTGAAGGGGAAATCTATGTTGAGAGCACGAAGGGAAAGGGCAGTCGCTTTATCTGTTTAATTCCCGTGCGCCGTTCTCTAACCGATGATGCTTTTGGTGCAGCAACCGATGAAGTGAACGCCGTTACTCCTCCTTTAAAAGGCGCTCATTTTAAAAAATCCGCAATGCCCAGTACCACCACTCCCCAAAGGCTCTATAAAGTGTTAGTGGTGGAAGACAATAACATTGCGGCAACCGTTGCAACCATTATTTTGGGTAAATTAGGCTGTAACGTAATTAATGCTCTCACAGGATTTGAGGCCATATCTCACATTAAGGAACATGGTCCTTTTGATTTGATATTCATGGATATCGGCTTACCAGACATAGATGGTTATGAGACGACTAAACGCATTCGTATCCTTGAGCAAGGAAGCAAGAAAACCACACCTATTGTGGCACTGACTGCTCACGGGGATGAGGAGCACCGGGAGCGCGCATTACAGATCGGGATGAATGCCATTATAACCAAACCTTTAACCAAAGAACGTGCACAGGCCGTATTATGTGAAATGATTGCGCATTTTGGGCAAAAAGAGGAACACCCTATATCAGTTGAGCTTTCGAGCGATACCATAAAAGAGACTAAAATCATTGATGAAGCTTTTTTAGCAACCCAGGTAGGTGGCAACGAGGTAATCCAGAGAGAAATCCTAACCCTTTTAAGCCAATCTTTAGCACAAGAGCTCAGTTTACTAAGACAGGAATTCCAAAATCAGGAGTGGGAAGTGCTTGCCAAGCACGCACATCAACTCAAAAGCAGTGCCAGTTATAGTGGAGCCTTAAGACTTAAAGAGGCATGCACTCTGCTGGAACACACTTTGAAAGAAAAACAAACCCCTCATTATGAATCTCGTTATCAACTTCTTCTTCAGGAAATTGACAATTTAAGCCAAAAGCTATCCCAGATGGGGTATACTGCAGACTAAAAGCTTAGTGAAATAAAGGAGTGCAGTGCTAAGTCCTTTTATTTTTTCCGTAGCTATCAGCGTACTCTTTCTATATGAAAAAGAGAGGATTCAATGTTCATCATAATCCAGTGAGGGTGTTTGTTGGATCAAATGACCCAACTCAAAGCTCGTTAACTAATTATTTATCACGTTCGTTCTCGAATAAAAAGGAGCAAATGCGTAGACATTTATTTGGATACCCAAGAGACTAAAAGCAGCAAGACTTGCATCAGGTACATCCCAAAAAACATTTACTAAGCAACATGCCCTTGAATCACCCTGTTGCCTCAATTACGACAGTCATCATAATATTGGCTTAAGCTTCCTTTGGTACAATAATGGTCTGTTTAATAGCACCTATATAAATATGCCTCTTGTGAGTTACAATCAATTAGAAAATCAACTGTCCCCAACTCATAATTCCCTATCCGCAGCTGGGATGGCTATTACGGTAAGCCAATTAGCAGATCATACGAAGAAAAAAGGCAGGGAATTTAATTGTCTGGTTATCGATCGTAATAACTCACCAGATGAATTAGAACTTTTTTTAGCCGACGTTAATTTAATAAATTCCGATATGCGTTTTCAAATCGTATACAAATCTAAAGCTCATTGGTCAACTATAGATGTACAAATAAAAAATGGCCAAATCAACTTTTTTCTTTTAGATGCCGCCAATTCCATTTTTCACATACTTGATGCGATTACCACTATAAACACAATCTGCCCTACTGCAAAAATTAAATATTGCGGCTCTACAATGCAAAGAGACACTGCCAATTGCGCCTATTTTGCCTTGGATGATGCTTATAATTTAGCAAAAATTCCTGATCTTCATGAAGAACTGGAACCCTCTGTCACTAAAGGACCTATAGGCAACTTTAGTGATTATTATCATTATATGGAAAATATGATTATGATGCATCGCCTCAATCCAGAATGCGCTGCATTATTCAGTAAATATGGTAAAAACAAGATTATGGAAGTTGCGCAACATATAGAATATATAAGTTACCTTAACTTACCTAAAAGTTTTGGCGCAATTATTAAAAATATTCAATCATTATCCATGTTTGAGCAGAATTTTGCTAATAAAGGATATCATCGCCCCAACCTAAAATCTGTCGATTTATATATCCAGAACCATACTAATAAGGTAGCAATACAAAATGATGCGCTAAAGCATAGAAAAGATAAAATCAAAGAATCAACTCTTGCCTACCTGCAAGAACGCCAAGAAGATTATCAAACCATTCTTGCTACAAGACAGCAATTTAATAAAACAATATCTTTGTCTTCATTAATTAACTTGCAGCATCAAATTAATCAAATGAAGATGTATGCTCATACATATTTAAAAAATACTCCAAATTATGGGACTATACTTCATTTAGCTGACCAGCTTACTGAACATACCCAAAATTTAAGCTGCCACTTGAGAGTCAATCAAAATCCGGTCGATTTAATAAGTTTCAAAAATAGCATTGTCTCTTTACTGCACGCCAATGATTCAGTCATAAAAAATCATCGTCAATCCTGGAAAGTAGTTATAGCTAACATACTTTTAGCATTAACTGGCGTAGGGGCAATAGTGCTTGCGTGTCAATCAATAGCGCAGCAAAGACTTGCATTATTTTTTAATAAAACTGGAAGAGAAAAACAGGTAGAAAAAATAGAGAGCAGTCTTAATATGATTCAAGACCCTACCTAGTCAAAGCGTGCACTGGTATCAAAAATGGAAACTCTTCAAAATTCTAAATCCATCAAGTCGAAATCGAATCAATTTCATCTTTCAATGACCTCACTGTCTTCATAAACCCATAAGAAAAGCAGTGCCTGAGCACTGCGGTTCATTTCCTCATCAATTTGGTTTTAAGTTTGATGTCTCCGTTTCCTCAGCTAAATCCTCAAGTGGTGTTTCGAAAACCTTGAGCCAGTTCATAAAATAAGGTGATTTAGTAATTGGTCCATTATTATTTGGAAGAGGCTGTTGTTGCGGTGGGGCTGTATTATTGGGTAACTCAGGGGCGTAATCGTTATCCTTTAAAATTAACCGTCCATTGGTATTGTAGGGAGTCAGTGCTTCTAATAATTGGTTTCGCTCCTCCACAGTCTTACCCACGAATAACTGATTGCCCTCTAAATGAATGTATTCAATATGGCTAGGAATTTGGCTAATAAAAGTCACAAAGTGCTCTTGAGACCATTTATGAAAATTATTTTTGTTTAAAATTAAAGAGGTTACATGTTCTGGTATCTGAGCAAGGACAGTATTGACGTCGACAAACGGGCTTCCACCCAATTCCCAAGCACTTAAATCAAGAGTTTTAACACTGAAAGGTGTCGATTCAAGTTGAGTAGGTAAAGGCAATTTCCAATGTTTTATCCATTTCAAGGTGGAGACTGAAGCACTCATCCAAATTAGATCGGTAATGCTGCGTTGAAAATTGTATAAGTAAAGGCCTAGAGTATGGACATGTGCAGGCAGATTGCTAAAAAAATTCTTCCGCATCTCGAGTCGTACTTTTTCCTCAGTCACATGTTGTAGATCAATATAAATACTAGTAGTATCTGAAGACAGATTTTTTAAAAAATTAAACGTTCCTTCTGGCCACCTGAGATGCCATTGATTGCCGCTAATGTCTAAAATACGCACAGAACCCAGGTTATTAAACACCTCATCGGGCGCATAATATAAATCATTTTTAGCCAAACTTAAGTACTCTGTTTTAGGAAGTGCATTGATAAATCCTTTAATTAGCTCCCCGTCAGGTCTCTGGGGCAGAACAACCTCTGCATGAAGTTGTTTTAGTTTGAGGTTGACTAACAGAGCACAAATTTCCTGAATTACTTTGAGCGACTTTGTTATACCAATTAAAGAGCCTAAATTTAAACCTTCACATTCGGGAGGAAGTTTGGGTAGGAGCTGTTTGATAAGGGATAGAGGCAACTGGCCTACGGGAGAAAAAGTAATAAAAAATGGCTTTCCTTGAGGCGCAGCTTTAAGTTGCGTCAGCATCGATTCCAAGGTGAGTTGTTTCCCTTGATTCATCGTATTAAGCTTAAACTCGTACATGAGCAATCCCTCCAAAATAAATACTATTTTAACAAAAAATAATCAAAAAAGGAACTAAATCCTTTTATTAACTAAAATCACTATTTGGTTGAAAAATTTAATGGTATTGAATGCCCAGTTTTTATCTACTAATCAAATCATTAAATTTAAGCTTCGCATTAATAAAATTATTTGATAAATTAAAATCAAATTTCGTGCTTGCAAGAACCCATTAATCAAAGAAGCAATTTGCTGTTTTCCTCATCAATCACGTCCCGTCACGTTTTCTCGAAAAGTCACTAAAAAGCATGATAACATGGTGCATTCTCGGATAAAAATTGTTGCAAGTATATTTTTAAAGAATTTTAATCAATCTTCCTGCTCTTACTAGCGATGCCCTCAACGTTAGAACCACAATCATAAATCAGCCTGATTCATTAATTTGGGTAACCGATATAGCACCCTTATGCAAGGTAAAATGCTGGCCACCCAAATCGCGCACTGAAATATCTCGTCATAATTTTCGATTATCTAAGAAATAACAAAGAGTCGTCCTCTTTATGTTAACTTTAATTGATATTCGCTCTTTAAATAATTTAATAGGGCAATTTCATCAGGCAAAAGAATGGTTTGATGAGCAGCTATCTTATCCATATACTCCTGAGTTTTTGCATGCTCTCCTCCCATAAATGCAACCACATTCATATCCGCAGCCCGTGCTGCACGAATTCCTGAAGGACTGTCTTCAATGACGAGGCATTTATTTTTATCAATTTGCCAGGAATTAGCAGCCAATAAAAATAAATCAGGTTCAGGCTTACCACTCTTGACCTGTTCAATGGTAAAAATGGCATCATCAGTAAAATAGTGTGACATATTTACCGCCTTAAGACAGAGGTTGACCTGCTCTCTAATACTGTTCGATGCAATACAGTACTTGTATCCCTGGTTTTGTAGCATACCAAAAGTATTCGCTAGCAATGGCTTTATTTTTTGGTTTAAGGCCTCAAAAAGCCCTTTATTATACTCATGAATCATCATATCGGTAATTTGGGTTCCGGATATTTCTTCAATTTTTTTGATCAAAACCGCCCCGCCAATACCAATAAAATCATTCGCGCTGTTTCCTTTAACGCCCAACTTCTCAATATATTCATTTAGAACATTCCTGATTATGAGTTCACTATCTACAATGACCCCATCAAAATCAAAAATAAGCAGATAATCCATCTCTTTCCTTAATTTAATTTAATACTAAATCCTGACTGATTATTTCCTTGCACTTATCAAGAATCATTTTTGCCTGTTCAAGGCTGTATATATCTGGTCGGTACTTTAATGAAAAGTCCACTTTATTGTGTGCATATACATAAACTTTAAAAGATAAATGCCTTGGATCATTTCCCCATAAATCTATAGTCACATCAGGCATTGATACGAGTTCAAATCGTTCCTCTAAATCAGATAAATCATAGTACTGGTAATCGAGTGAAACAGGTGCACTCTTAATTTGAAATTCTTTTAATTTGAAATGAGGCATGTATTGATATTCAGAGGTTTCTATCAATTCCTCTCTGATATATTGCGCCATTTCAGCAAGGGGCCGGGCGTGAATTTGTTTGCAGCGAATTAATGGATGTTGCACCAGTGGCCCAATAATATTTTTTTGAAAATCGAGATTTCTTCCTGAGCAAAAAACCATTACAACGGTATCCGCTTTATTTGACACTTCTGCTAAAGCTCGATGAATCACTGCTTGTAAAAGACATCCCAAGGTCACAGAGTGTTTTGCAGCATATGCCTCTAGTCTTGCCAGGGAGGCTTGTGACAAGGAAAATCCTGTTTTCTCTCCATGCAGAGGAAGAGCCTCAGGTTCCACTATTGCCTTAATAGGCTTACCTTCAATTACATGAAGGTAATCATACCCCTGTAATTTATCCTGCCAAAATTGTTTCAACTCATTATCAATCTTTGGATAAATATCCTGCATTATCCAGCCGACATAACTGCGAAATTGCACTGGCAGTGGGGTATTCGCTATATCAGGATTATCATAGAAATTGATGAACTCTTTAAAAAAAGAAATTGTGGACATTCCATCACAAATGACATGACAAAAAACAAGTCCGACTACAGTGTAGCGATTATCCACATGATAAATGTAGCACCGAAACAAAGGAGGAGATTCTAAACTAAATGGTTCATTATAAGCTGAAACCATTGCCTCGCCTAATTGAGAACTGTTAATTTCAAAGGTTTTACTATGGAAAATGATTTCATTATGCACTCGATGATAGTGTTGACCATACAGGGAAAAAATGGATGCTCTTAAAATTTCATTATTTTTAACAAGCGTATTAAGTGCTTTATCAGCCTTATCAACAGGCATCAACCCGCTCATCTTGAAAAAAAAGGGAATATGGTATGCCCGGTTGTAGGGGAAGGATTTGAGATAATCTACCATTTCAATCTGATGCGGTACTAATGGAAAACAAGAGGTATCCAGATTATGTTTATTTAAGTGACCTACATCAACTTTAGATTTTATATCAATGCGGGAAATGAGCAGGTCACTAAGTGCTGAAATATTGAAATTATGGTGCAAATCAGCCAAGGTTATTTTTAAATCCTGGCCAAAATAATTTTTAATTTCAAGTAAAAACTGAGTTTGCATTAAAGAGTCAGTACCGAAATTATATAAACTTTCATCAACCGCAATAAATTCTTTATCTTTTTTAAGGATGCGGCTAATCATTTGCAATAATATTTTTTGAATAGAAACCAATTGCTCCATATGAGACAGCGATGCAAACTGATTTTTTTGAAATTCACCTTTTTCACCATGCGCATCATTCTCAAGTATTAATTGAGATATGAAACTCTGGTTATTTATCGAATTAAAGGCTGTTTTAAAGGCACTTAACTCAAGGTCAGCCACCATTATATTGCCCTGATAAGAAAGCAATGCGTTCATCATGTTAAGACATTTTTTGAGTGACATGGGCCTAATTTGAATATAAAACGGATTATCTTTATTATCCTGCATTCTGCGACTTGCCATCCCTACTTCATCCCAAGGCCCCCATTGAATACTTGTTGCCGGTAAATTTAATGAACGACGATAATACGCAAGATGATCCAAATACGTATTTGCAGCAACATAGTTACCTTGCCCTATAGAGCCCGTAATAGAAACCATGGAAGAAAACAAAACAAAAAAATCAAGAGTCATCATTTTACTTAACTCATGCAGATACCAGGCTCCTTTCTGCTTGCCCTGTAACACTTTTTCAAAATGAGACCAGGTATTATTGAGCAGTAATCCGTCTTCCAACGCTCCTGCTGCATGAATAATTCCTTTTAACGGAGGTAATTTTGTTCCATACGCACGAATTACATCAGTGAGTTGCGAATAATCACCAACGTCTACGCCACACACAGTTATAGAGACATTGTTACTCTTCCAGAGCATTACTTTTTCCATCGCTTCCTCTGAAATTCCCCGCCTGCTCATCAACGTTACATGTTTCGCACCTTTTTCAACCAGCCATCCTGCTATTTCAAATCCAACCCCGCTTCCACCCCCGGAAATCAAATAACTTGCCTGAGGATCTATGACTTGTGACACCATTTGAGGTGGCATGGCATGGGTTAATCGAGGCACATATCTCTGAGTATCACGATAGGCTACTTGTTCTTCATTCCTGTTTAATGCTATTTCAAAAAGTATAGTTTGTTCTGACAAGGTATTTATATCTAAATCAATAGTGCGAATAGAGAATTCAGGGTGTTCAAAAGCAATCACTTTTCTCAAACCTAGTAACGGTGACGCGGCAAGCGATGACATAGACCCAATTGTTTGCGCTCCTTGAGTTATTATCCAAATTTCTGGCTTTTGTTTTTTTGTGATTAACGCTTGAATCAGAAATAGCATGCCTAAAATGTAGTGTTTAATTTTTTGCTCTTGTTCCGCCAGTTCCGTTGTTCCTATAGCAAAAATAATCTTATTTAAGGTGCCTTGAGCCAAAACCTCATCTATTAAATGATTTATCTGCTCTTTATTGCCATAATCAAGTGCCCATTGCTTCCCTTTCTGATTAAAATGTTGGGCATGAGTCGCCAGAGTACAATCCACTCCTGTGTTTTTCAATGAATGATACAATTTCTTCGATATCAGGCTTTTATCTAAATCGAGCAATAACCAACGCCCTTGCAGTGGTGCCACATTCTCCTTATTTAATTTATTAGCTTGCCATTTAACCTGATAAAACCACTCCTGGCCTAAAGACTCCTCAGATTGCGGTATAATATCCACTGCGGCTAGCCAATGACTTTGTTTATCAAAGACGTAACCGGGTAAATCCATTTTGCTGTGATAAGAATCCTTATAAAAACAAGTCCAGACAAAATCAAAACCATTATTATAAAGTTCAGCTATGTCCTCAGCGATTGCCTCTGAATCATGGACCTGTTTTTTTAAAGATCCTGTCCAAATAAGACCCGGAGTATCCCGAGCGCATTGGCGTGCAGGTTCAAGAAGAACCGGATGTGGCCCTACCTCTATAAAAACAGAACATCCTTCTCTTATTAATGTGTGGATTCCTGACTCAAACTGTACGGTATGTAACAGATGATCTACCCAATACTTTGCAGTTGGAGCTACGGTCATCATTTCACCGGTAAGACTTGAAACAAAATTTATTTGTGGGGAACGGAAAGATATTTCATGAGCCCATTGAGTAAACTCTTCAAATAATGCCATTTTACCATCAGTTGTAAGGCCTTGAATTAATTGTGCTTGTTTGGTAATTAAAAATAATCCGTCTTCAAAACTCATTATTCCTGCGGCAATTGCTGCAACATATTCTCCAAGACCACATCCCATTACATAGGAGGGTGTTACTCCCCAACTTTCCCAGAGTTTATATAAGGCGTATTCCAGAGCAAGTAAAGAGGGTTGCATATAAAGTGTTACGTGAATTAAGCCCTGCTTTTGCCATAAAATATCAAATAAAGGCACTTCCAGATACTTCTTTAAAATTAGGGCAGCCTCATCAAGATAGTGTCTAAAAACAGGATGGTTTTGATATAACTCCTTTCCCATACCAAAATATTGGGCTCCTTGTCCACTAAAGAGAAACGCTATATTGTGATGCGTGCTATTTACTTTGCCATACGTCTTTATAAGCTGTAATTTATTAGCTATTTCACTTGCTGAACGTCCACATACTGCCAGACGATGAGATAAATGCGCACGCCCTACCGATGCCGTGTAACATAGCTCGGCAATATTAACTTCTGGATGACTCATGCAATAATCAGAATAGGATTTCTGCAACCGTTGTAACGATTCTTTGCTCTGTGCCGAAACAGGCAATACATAACAAGTAGATAATTGTGGTTCAGCATGCTCTAAAACTGGCGGTTCTTCTACAATAATATGTGCATTAGTTCCACTAAAACCAAATGAACTTACTCCTGCAATGAATTTTTTATTATGATCAATTGTTCTGGCCTGAGTATTAATTTGCATGGTACGCGAAAGTTTTATTTTAGGATTTAGTGAATCAAAGTGGATTTGCGGTGGAATAATTCGGTGTTTCAGGCATAAAACGACTTTAATGAAACCAGCGATACCGGCTGCAGCTTCAAGATGACCTATATTTGCCTTCACAGACCCTAGAAACAAAGGATCCTCCCGCTCGTCAGAAAAACTTTCTTTAATGGCATTCACTTCTATTGGATCACCAAGACTGGTGCCGGTTCCATGACACTCTATATAATGAATATCACTGCTTTTAAGACCCGATTTCTCAAGGGTTTGCCGAATCAAGCGCTGTTGTGCCTGACCATTAGGCACAGTTAGGCCACTGGATCTGCCATCATGGTCTATAGATGACGCTTTAATTACCGCAACAATGGAATCCCCATCTTGAAGGGCATCACTTAACCTTTTCAGGATGATTACGCCACAACCTTCCCCCCGCACATATCCATCAGCATTTGCATCAAATGTTTTACATGCGCCATCCGGGGAGAGCATTCCTGCCTGCGAAAAACTAATATATAATTCAGGGCATAAAATTGCATTTACTCCACCGGCTACCGCCAGACTGCACGCACCATTTTGCAAACGCATACAGGCTTCGTCGATTGCAGCTAATGAAGAAGAACAGGCCGTATCAATACCAAAGCATGGTCCCTGCAATCCAAAAAAATAAGATAGTCGGCCACTGGCAGTGCTCGCGGAGTTACCTGTACTAAAATATGGATTAACTACTTCAGGATCCTGATTTTTATATATATAGTGCTCATAATCATGAGTAGAGAGACCAATAAATACCCCAGTATCAGAATTCACCAGATTAGTAACATTAATATTAGCGTTTTCAAAGGCAAGCCATGTCTGTTTGAGTAGTAACCGTTGTTGCGGATCAAGAAATTCAGCTTCTTTTGGACTGATGTTAAAAAAATCAGCATCAAAGTGATCAATATGATCTATAAATCCCCCTTTTCGCGTACAGATTTTTCCCTTTTGGCCTTTTATAGGGCTGTAATAAGCGTTTACATCAAACCTTGAAATCGGAATTTCAGTAATTGAATCATGCCCCTTAAGCAGATTTTCCCAAAACTCATTAATATTACTCGCCCCGGGAAACACACAACTCATCCCAATTACCGCAATATCCTCATTTCGAAAACCATTAATGGGTGATGCCTTTTTATCCATATTCGATAAAGAGCTGGATGAAGGGTCGGGAAACAGTTGCTTGAGCAGAGCCGAAACTGCGTCCTTAATCGATGGGTAATTAAAAAGAAAATCAGCATCAATTGCTACAGACTCTCCAAGTTCCTGTTCGATTCTTCCTTTAAACTGTATGGCTTTAATTGAATCAAATCCCAGCTCAAAAAATCCTTTATCCAGCGGAACAGATCCTATGTCCCGCAATTCCAAAATTTTTGCGGCCTCCTCCTGAAATTGGCAGCATAGAAAAGAGTGTCGAAATTCAGGCTTTAGTCTATTCAATTGCTGTAACCAATCTTTTGCATCTTCGCAGGTTTCATTTGACCCTTGAGGCATAATAGGATGATTGGTTTGATGGTGACATAAAATAGTAAGGGTGTGTTGCGCTATTTTTTCGCGGCACAGACGACGTTGCAATTTTCCACTCGTTGTTTTGGGAATTGTTTTTGGTGGAATAAAATAGATATTATGGGCCTGCATATTAAAATGATAGCTCAGACTTTGTTGGATTTTTTCCGCAAGCACCTGATAATTTTCTTTTTTTTCAGTAGATTTCAATTCACATACAATACTGACCAGCTCCTTGCCTTCTTTTATTTCTGAATAGGCAATAACACAACCCTGGCGAATTGACTCAGAACTCAAAACAACTTGTTGCTCCAGATCATGAGGGTAGAAATTCTGGCCATTAATAATAATTAAGTCTTTTATTCTGCCACAAACAAAGAGTTCATTATCATAAATGAAACCCAAATCTCCTGTAGATAAAAATGGAGGGGCTTGTTCATCTATTTTATTATCGAATGAACGCTTTGTTTCTTTGTCTTTGTGATAGTACCCTTGAGCTATAGACTTGCCCTGAACCCATATTTCACCAACCTCCCCGTCTTTACACTCAGATTTAGTGGATTCATTAATGATCTTAACCATCATTTGCGGTACACCGGAACTCACTATTTTTATGCTGTTGGGTTGTTCCGAAAATACAGCCTTATTTTTTACCAGTGCTGCCAAATCAAGAGAAAGAATTTTTTCTGGTTGCAGTATTAGCTTAGCTGTAACCATAACTGTAGCTTCCGCCAAACCATAGCAGGGAAAAATAGCTCCCCGCTTAAGCCCAGCTTCAATAAACGTTCTATAAAATCGACTTATGGTTTCTGGATTAATCGGCTCTGCACCATTAGCAATTACCTCAACCCTGCTGAGATCGAGTGTTGATATATCTAAATCACTCGCGTGTTTGATGCACAATTCAAAAGCAAAATTAGGAGCGCCTGTTGAGGTACAATGATACTCTGAAACATAGTGCAACCATTTCATCGGATTAGAAATAAAATCAATAGTCGACATGAGTGTTGATGGAAAACCGACATATAAAGGCTCAAGGATACCGGCAATCAGTCCCATATCATGATAAGGGGGCAGCCAGGAAAATTTATGGCTTTCACTATGATGTCGCAATGCCTTACGAATCACTTCAAAATTATCTAACAAATTACTATGTGACAGCATCACTCCTTTTGGAGTTCCTGTTGAGCCAGAAGTATATTGTAAAAAAGCAATCGGGGTGGTTTTGCGGCGCAACTCATCACTCTGCACCAATTTTGGGGATTTCACTCGTTCTTCGCTGGCAATTAATTGAATTTTCTTTACTTTAAGATAATGTAGCAAATCATCTATCTCTTCACTAATCCCTACTATTGACTTCATACTTTTAGGGATAAAGTTGTTCACAACCATTCCCTTTTTTAATTTTTTAATAGTTTCTGAATCACAGACTACCAGTTGAGGTTCTGTATCTTTCAGAATATGAATAAATCGCTCCGCCATGGCTCTGCTGACTGGAGGAAATACCGGAACCGCTATTACTCCGACTCTAAGACACGCGTAAAAGCTAATGATGTATTCTAATCCGGGTCGTGCACCTAAAATGACTCTGTCACCAGGATGGGTGATTTTTTCTATCAGATACGCTAATTTTGCAACTTCATTTGCCAGTTGACCATTAGTTAAAATTCGGAGTGAACCATCAGAATTGATAAATCGGTAAGCTATTTTATTTGGATTAGCAGCTGCGTTTAGAAACACTAAATCGGAAATATTAAAAACCCTTTTTAGATAAACACTTTCCATATATGCTCCTGAAAAAGGCTACAGAATGCATCTAATGGGGGATACAAAACAACGCCATATTTAAGTCCAGATACTCACTTAGAAATATCCAAAAATACAACATGAAGATGTTAAATATTTAGAAAGATGTATAAAAAATGAGCATTGCTATCATTATAGTAGAATTTTTTAAAAGTAAAAATATTTAATAATAGTTTAGTGTTTTTTATTGTGACGCTTATGGGTTGTCAATGCACCAGGGTACTAGGTGACTGAGCGCAAACCGCACCTCTATTTAACAAAAAACAATCAAATATAGAGCCTGATCATTAAAATACCTAGAATCACTATGACCTCAATTTTCAAGGTAAATGTCGCCATACTTTAATCAATATGCTATGTTTCCACGCTCAATGGTTTTTGGAGGATAATTATGAGATTAGCGATTAAAACGATCCACTATTTTGTTATTACAGGATTGTTATTTACTTTAACCGCCTGTATGAAAACACAGCCTCCAGGACATCAAATAGCTTCTTATAAAATCAAAGGTAAAGTATATACACCTCTTAGATCTGCAAAAGGATATAAAGCACGAGGAATCGCTTCGTTTTATAATAATCGCCTCCATAATCATAAAACCTCTAATGGAGAGCGATACAATATGCATTCAATGACGGCGGCACATCCCACGCTGCCTTTTAATACACGACTACGAGTAAAAAATTTAAAAAATGGCCGAACGGTTATAGTTCGAATTAATGATCGTGGCCCCTTTTACAGAACACGAATTATAGATCTTTCTTATGCGGCTGCGAGGCGCTTGGGAATCACAAGTTCTTCTATGGTAGAGATACAGGCTTTAAACAGATAATCAAAATCTGCACGGCTTTGTTGATTGACCCAATTAATTATTTGCAGTACTACTTAAAACATAATGGACCAGGACCGTTGCCTATTATTTTATTCACTCCACCTTTAATACCAATCTCAATAAATTGAATGGCCTGGTGTATGGCTTTTTCTACACCAAACCCCATTGCGAGAAATGCACTAATGGCAGTTGACAAGGAACAGCCTGAGCCATGGGTGTTTTGTGTTGCTATTTTTGCATGCTCAAAAATTATAGGTGAATTACTTCCCTTAAAATGCAACTCATCGCAGACCATTTGCGACTGCGCATCGCCTCCTGTAATGAGGCAAGCCTTACAATTCAATTGATCAGCCAGATTATTAATTTTTGGATTAATGACACATTGGGATAATAATAAATCCACCTCAAATTGATTGGGTGTAATAACTGTTGCCATGGGAATAAGCTCTTTGACTAAAGCATTGAGTGCCGTTGGATGAAGCAATTGAGCACCGGTGGTAGCGACACATACAGGATCTAATACAATTGGGATGCCTGAATATTTTTTACAAATTGCTGCAATAGTCTCAATGGTTTCTTGGTTGAATAACATACCAATTTTAATTGCATCTGCGCCAATATCCTCCATAACAACGTCAATTTGCTGTTGAATAATATGGGTTGGCAGGGGAAATATTTCTTTTACTCCGAGTGTATTTTGCGCAGTGATGGCAGTAATCGCCGTGGAGCCATGGCAACCCAGGAAATTCAATACCCGTAAATCTGCTTGAATACCCGCGCAACCACCTGAATCAGAACCTGCTATTGATAATACTCTGGGTATATTATTTTTTTTCATTATTTGAGTAACTCACGAATAAATTTTTGGGTTTCAATCGATACTGCAGTTAAATTTTTTTGACCGCATAAAGCAGAGCTGACTGCTATGCCATCCAAACCGTTTGCAAGCAGTTGCCTTGTATTAGAAGGTGTTATGCCACCAATCCCAATCAATAAATGGTTACTTAGGGTTTTTAATAGCTTTAATTCACGTGCAGTCCAAAAGTGTTCAATATCTTGTTTCACCGAACTTTTAAATACAGCGCTAACACCCAAGTAAGCCAGTTGATAGTGATTGAAATGATTGATCTGTTCGGGACGGTTAATGGTGAGGCCAATCTGTTTTGTGTCACCTAAAAGCTGTCTTGCTTCTTCATAACTGATGTCATTATTCCCTAGATGCACACCATCAGCATTCACTGCCAAGGCCACATCAACGCGGTCATTAATAAATAATGGCACTTTATAGTAGATAAGTAATTGTTTTAAGGCTTTGCCCAATTCGATGAAATCAGCCAATGAACAATTCTTTTCCCTGAGCTGCACGCAGGTCACTCCAGCTTTGACAGCCGCTTCAACAACCTCAATTAAACTGTGGTGTTTTAAAGAGCCTCTGTCGGTAACTAAATATAATCGATAAGGATTCGTCATTGATATAACTCATCTAAAAACATGGTCTTAAATGTACCCGGGCCCTTTGCTTTGGCTGCGGCTTTTGTACCAGCCAGTCCATAGAATGAAACCACGTCTAATAATTGGGCGCTATTTAGCTCCAAAGCAAGTGCCGCCGCCAGGCAGCCATTGAGTGCACATCCCATGCCACTAACACGCGTCATCATGACATGACCCAGTGGATTGGAAAGAACATGTTCACTTATCACATAGTCGGTTTTACCCGTTATAATAATATGATGGATATTCGGTTGCTCTTTAAGAATTTGCGCCGCTTCCAATGCCTCGCTTGATTGATGACAACTATCAACTCCTTTGGTATTAGCCTGCAAGCCTGCTAAAGCCATTAATTCCGAAGGATTGGACTTGATATTAATTTTATGGGCTCGCAAAATAAATTTTTGACTTATTTCGGTACGATACGTGCTTGCACCAGCACCCACCGGGTCTAAAATAACTGGAATATTAAGTTCATTTGCAGTATCGATCGCATTCATACACCGTTTAATAAAAGCATCGTTTAGAGTGCCTATGTTAATGACCAGAGCATCAACAAGAGCAAGCAAGTCATTTAGCTCTTGATCCGCGTGACTCATGATAGGAGAACCACCAAAAGCAAGCAGCGTATCAGCGCAAAAATTTTCAGTGACCGAATTAGTCAGAAAAAGTACTAATGGCGTTTTATTACGGATGATTTTAATGGTATCAGTGTGCATAGACATAATTCCAAAATTTGATTAAGAACTTATCTTGTGTAAGAAATTTGATTAAACTTGCTTGAAAAAACTGCTGATTAAAGTGTTGATTTAATATTTTACTCAAAATCATGTAATTTTGATTTAAGGCTTTGGCAAAAGTTTCTTCTTGCGCAAAAGAAATTAGAGGTAGTAGCAGGATAGAGATAAAGAATCGATTCATCATACATTATGTCCTTAAACAGGAGGACAGAACGCATTTATAATGGATAGACGGCATGAACTATTATAATTGAGCTCCGCACACTCCCTACGTAGGTATTAACCTAATCAGGTTCAAAGGGACTGACTTATGTCATCTCAGCAATCGTATCACCTATCTAAAATGATACTACCATGCGCCCCCGGTACAAACAGCAAGATAATCGGTTTTGCTAAATGGGTCAAGGGCCCCAAATCAAATAGATTGTAATTAGCCCATGTAACATTATCAGCCACGTATGGTTTAGGCTCGCCACCCATAAATGCTACCACATTCATATCCGCAGCCCCAAAACCACTAAATCCGTGTTGATTGTTTAAAAACACCAAAACAAATTTCTGAACTATAAATAAATTAAATAGAAGCAAATTTTTAATTAAGGTTCAATCCTATATTGGTTGTTAAATTTATTTATTCAAAAATGTATTAAGAATCAATCCGTTTTAACTCTCAAATTAGATTTACTTAGAAATGGCTACTAATAAGTTTATCTGCTCTAGACTATGAGAGAAAATACCTGTACAATATATGTATAGTTGGATTTATTGTAACCCACATTATGAATATTAAATGCAAATTAGATCAAAATCAGAAAGTATTATTAGTACAGTTATTCTTAGAGCTTAATTCAGATAGTCTAGCGAGTGCTGACTACTCATCTATAAATCAAATCCTTTCCGAACTTCAAATCGACTTTCAGGTTAAGAAATTAAGAAATTCCAATTATGCAAAGCTTGATATGCAAAATCAATTAATGGATTTCATTTATGAAAATATTTCGGGAGAAGAATTCTATAAACTACTTAAGGATAACTATTCTCTTTTCGACACGAAGCATAAATTTAATTCTAATCTAGATACTGGATTTGATTTGGACTCAAAAAGAGCCAAAAATAGAGCACATTTTCTCTTTGCATTACAAACTGCTGTTTATTCTTATCATGATCATGAGATTAAAACATCAACAACAAAAGCGCTCAAAGAAACACTATTATTCTGCCTTTTGATTGTAACTATCCCTTTTGCTAAATTGTTTTATAACAGTCGTGTTACAGAACACTCAAAAGATAATTTTTTTAAAAAAACGTTTGTTGAATCAAAAGTTTTAGATTTGCAAAATAAGCCTGGAAATTCTTATGGTTTAATAAATAAATCAACTCTTAATCCTAATCAGCCTTTTGAGAAGGTAATATTTAGCCCAAAGGGCAATATAAGAAAATTTAGACTCCCTACAGAAATAGGCTCTTTTAGAGGTTATGGTTCGACATTTCTTGGAACTAAGGATCAAATCAATCGTTCAGAAGCCAAACTTGAAGAAGCTAGTTATCAGGAATATCTAAAAAACCAACGCAGAATATATGATATTTAATACTTCAATTAACGTATCTATCAGTTCAATGACCAGCAATTTATCGAGATCAGATATATCTGGGGTGAAAACAATCCTCACCAAGTAACATTAGTGAGGATTTTAGGGCTCACCCAACACATAATTGGCACTAGTATAAAATGAATTATTTCAGTTCAGGGTGTAAACAGCAGTACTTCATGGTTGCACCCTATTCTTATAAACTCAGTACTTTTTAAACGCGATGGCGCAACATAAGGT
>JAUXYG010000004.1 GCA_030694525.1 Legionella sp.
TCAGGAACGATTGCATTTCTAGAACCGTAGAACAGGTTAGTGTCGTTATGGAATTTGCTTGTACCAACCAGAACTGCAGCAGCACCTTTAGCATATATTCCGAAACCATTACCGAATACATAGTTCATGTCCATACCAGTACGGGGACCGAAACCATTGAATTCAGATCTGAAATCGTTAGTAAATGCGTTGTAAAGGTCTGGGTGTAATCCAGTAGTGATACGAGCGTATTGAGCACCACCATGGAAACGGATTTTTTTGTTAGCACTGAAATCAACGAATTGACCTAACTCAGCATTAACCGCATCCCATTTGTTTTCAAAACGGTGATAGTAAGTATCTAACGCATAATGGTCAGAATCAGCATCTAAATGGTACCAGTTGATGTTGATGTCGTTACCAGTGTTGAAATGGTAAGAAGCTTCTAATTTAAAGCCCCAGTTCCAATCAGCGTCCAGATCACGATAGTTAGTATAGAAACCATCAGTAACCGCATCGATATAGCTGAAGTTACCGTTATGAACTGGTTGCAAATACAATGCTGTAGCACCGATATCCCATGCAGTTCTTTCGCAAGGAACAGTAACGTTACCTGGGGTGCAAACTGGTCCCATAGTACCAGCGAATACTGCACTGCTACCTAAAGCAAGAACAGCTACCGCTGTTTTTTTCAAATTTAACATGCTTATCTCCACTTTTTTATTATTAATTTCCGTTCGTCACCAATTTAAAAAGAATCAGTAACAGTACGCATTCTTCGCTCTAATCGAGAGCGTACCTAGATAAATTATCCAGCTGGACTTTGATAAAGTCAACAGTATTACTAAAATTTCTTAAAAAGTTAACAAATTAGACATTACCAACATACTTTAAACCTACATAAGGACCAGACGCGCCGAAGTCACCTTCAGTCAATGATCCACCTACTGGGCTGTTTCCAGTGTTATGATGTGCGTTAAAATAGTTAAACCACATATAACCCGCATCAAGTGTTAAATCACCTTGTGTCATAGCATAAGTGAAATCAGCACCCAGTTTCGCATCCAGTTCAGGAACAATGGCATTTCTTGAACCGTATATTAAGTTGACTCCATCGTTAAATTTGCTGGTGCCAACTAAAACCGCAGCAGCCCCCTTGGCATAAATACCAAAGCCGTTATTAAAAACATAATGCATGTCCAAGCCCGTTCGCGGACCAAATCCATTATACTCCGATCTGTAGTTGTTAAACAAAATCGGATCTACATTCGGATTAAATTCACCCTTAAGCCGAGCGTACTGAGCGCCTCCATGAAATCGAATTTTTTTATTGGCACTAAAATCGACATATTGGCCCAGCTCAGCGTTAACAGCGTCCCAACGTGTTTCAAATCGGTCAAATTCAAGAACTGAAGAATAATGATCCGTATTGGAGCGTAAATGATACCAGTTTAAAGTAAAATCATTTCCTGTATTAAAGTGATACGAGCCTTCTAATTTAAATCCCCAATCCCAATCATTATCGATATCATGAAATCGGCTATAAAGCCCTTCAGGTGTCATACCATAATAACTAAATGGACCATTGTGCACAGTCTGTAAATACAGAGCAGTTATTCCAATATCAAATGCTGATTGCTCACAGGGTACGGTCACATTTCCAGGAGAACATACCGGCCCCATGGCCCCTGCAAAAACTGCGCCGCTACCGATAGCCAAGATTCCCACTACTGTTTTCTTCAAACTAAACATGCCTGGTTTCCGGTCAAATTATTATTTAAGAATTCTTCATCGAGAACCTTTTCCAAGGCTCAATGACATGCTTACATGATTTATTGTGGCGTCATGTAACGTTATGAGTATCAGCAGGTAATTTTAATATGTCAAGAAATTTGCAAATAAAAATTGGATATTTTTCAATAGGATATCTTTTTTAATACACACCTTTTATTTTATAAACACTCAGTGGAAATTCAACCCTTTTATGACACAGTATTTTAATTATCAATCGAAAGGATGAAGAATTCACTTATTTTACAAAAGTCTCCTACCGCTTCGTTCAAAAATATTATTTTTTAAATAAGGTCACAACCACTCTTCTATTAGCTGCTCGACCTTCATCCGTATCATTTCGTGCAACGGGCTTTAATGCGCCATACCAGGTAACAGACAGTTTCCCTTTAGGTATACCAATACTTAACAAATACTCTTCAATAGCTTCTGCTCGAAACTGAGACACTGCATTATTGTACCCTTTGCGCCCACTGTCATCTGCATAACCAATCACCTTAATCACCTGCACCTGCCGATCCGCCGCCACATATTGCGCAATTCGGCGCAGCTGAGCTTTAGACTCATCTGACAAATCTTTACTGTCCACATCAAAATGAAACACGCTTTCACGAACACTTTCATAATCAAACGACAACAGCCCACCCAAACAACGCTGATATTTAGAATACACTTTTTGAAACCGAATCGGTGATAATGCAACTGTTGTGGCGAATCCCTGCTCTGAACGATAAATAAAATTTGCCTGATACCCTTGTGATAAATAAGTGAGTAACTTAAGCGTAGGATCACGCGATAAAAAAATTCCATATTCACCAGGATTAATCGAGGTACGCTCCACCATAAACGAGTGGCCAAATGGCTTCCATACGGGTGGCCTGGCTAATACTTGAGCAGGTAAAGTTCTTCCCACCTGATCCCATTTACGCAAAATAAAATGAGGCGGCTTGGTAGCATATTGTTCAAAATAGCCAATTCCGTAGTTAGGAATGACCAGTGAAAGACCGCATCGAATAGGATTACCACTCATCTTCCATTGTTCTTCACCCATAGGACTTGCGTAATTTACACGCAGAGCAGCAAACACTGCATTTGCCATGAACAGACACAATGCAGCACTAACCAAAAATAATTTGCGCATCCTATGCTCAAATGTCATTTTTTGTTCATCCCAAACTTTTAAATCATGTTATCCTTGCTTATCGGCAATAGTGCAGGAACCTTTATAATGCAAAAACTGGTAATTAATCAGCCTGATGATTGGCATGTCCATTTTCGAGACGGTGATTTTTTACACTATACGGTTCCAGCTACAGCACGAGATTTTTCTCGTGCCCTGGTTATGCCCAACCTAAAGCCGCCTTTGACCACCCTGGATGCCATACAGCAATATCGCAGCCGAATTATGGCAGCCGTGCCAGAAAATAATTCCTTCAATCCCTATATGACTTTTTATTTAAATGAATCAGTTACCGAAGAAGAATTGATGAAGGCTGCAAATTACTCCTACATTCTGGGGGCCAAACTTTATCCTGCGGGTGCAACAACTAACTCTGAAGCCGGCGTTAAATCGTTAAAAACGCTTTATCCGTTACTTGAAATTATGCAAAAACATGATTTGGTATTACAAATTCATGGAGAGGTGACTCATGGTGATATTTATGAGCGGGAAGCATTTTTTATTACAGAACATCTCCAGCCTCTAATATCCAACTTTCCTGAATTAAGAATGGTATTTGAACATATTTCCACCAAAGCAGCAGTTGATTTTGTTATGCAAGCGCCCCCAACCATTGCTGCAACAATAACGCCTCATCACCTGTTGTATAACCGTAATAAATTACTGGCAGGGGGGCTTCGTCCTCATTATTATTGTTTGCCGATTTTAAAACATGAGTCGGATCAAAAAGCATTACAGGGTGCCGCTATCAGCGGCAATCGCAAATTTTTTGCGGGTACTGATAGCGCACCACATGCATTAAATCAAAAAGAAACTGCCTGTGGCTGTGCCGGGATATTTTCTGCCCCATTTGCCTTGAACTACTATGCTGAATTTTTTGATGAGTTACAGCAACTGGACAAATTAAATGAATTTACCAGTTGCTTTGGTGCCGAATTTTATCATTTGCCAATAAATATAAATCAAATCGAATTGGTTAAATCCCCGCAGGTCATTCCCAATGACTTACCTTTTGGCGATACTCTGGTTATCCCCATGGCTGCTGGAGAAACATTTAAGTGGAGTGTCCATGCCCGCACGTAATATCAGCCTCAGTAATAATATTAAAGAACGCTTCAGAGGTTTTTTACCTGTAGTGGTAGATGTAGAAACAGCAGGTATAGATCCCCAAAAAAATGCGCTTTTGGAAATGTGTGTTGTTTTCGTGGAGATGGATGAGCAAGGTATTCTTTCGCGAGGAGAGCGCTTTTTTGAACATATTATTCCTTTTTCAGGAGCAGAACTGGATCAAAAATCATTAGATTTTATTCAAATAGATCCATTTCAACCGTTACGTTTTGCCATAGATGAAAAATTGGCTCTTGAACGATTGTTTAAACCCATTACTGCGGCTCTTAAAAAACACCGCTGTCAACGAGCGGTTTTAGTTGGCCATAATGCCTGGTTTGATTTGTTATTCATTAAAGAGGCCATAAAGAGGACTGGAGTTAAATCACCGTTTCATGCATTTACCTGTTTCGATACCGCAACTTTGGGCGGATTTGTATATGGCCAGACTGTATTAGCAAAAGCCGCTCATGCTGCAGGATTAAAATTCGACCCTAATGAGGCACATTCAGCCATTTATGATGCCGAAAAAACAGCGGATTTATTTTGCGAAATGACCAATCAATGGCATAAAATGGTGAGTAATCAAGAGATAAAATAAAGCCCACATAAATTTATGCGGGCTTGATATTTTTATAATGAATCAGAATGTTGTGACAAATAATCAGCGACACCTTGTGGAGAAGCTTTCATTCCCGCATCTCCTTTTTTCCAGCCAGCTGGACATACTTCTCCATGTTCTTCAAAAAACTGTACTGCATCGATAGTACGAATGATTTCATCCACATTTCTGCCAATGGGTAAATCATTCACGATTTGAGATCGTACCATGCCGTTAGTATCAATAATAAATGCCGCACGAAACGCAATACCTGCAACAGGATGTTCCACACCATAAGATTGGCAAATGCTATGATTCATGTCTGCAGCCATAGTGTAACGTACAGGACCGATACCGCCATTATTAATTGGGGTATTTCTATAGGCATTATGGGTAAAGTGAGAATCAATAGACACCGAAATAACTTCAACATTACGGCTGGTAAATTCATCCATTCGATGATCAAGAGCGATCAACTCAGAAGGACACACAAACGTAAAATCCAAAGGATAGAAAAATACTAATCCGTATTTACCTTTTAAATGTTCATGTAAATTAAATTTATCAACAATTTCACCACTACCCATAACAGCAGCAACGGTAAAATCAGGAGCTTTTCGACCAACTAATACACTCATTCCATTCTCCAGACAGACGCAGAGTTCTCTACGCTTATTATTATAATTTAGGCTGCTACTGCATCGCGCAGCATGACTTCCAATTCACCTTGCTGATACATCTCGGCGATGATATCTGAGCCACCTATCAATTCACCTTTAACATAGAGTTGCGGAAAAGTAGGCCAATCAGAAACCTGAGGTAATGTCTGACGAATATCAGGGTTCGCAAGAATATCTACGTAAGCAAAGTCAACACCACAAGCTTCAATACATTGAACCGCGCGGGCTGAAAAACCACATTGTGGCATTTTGGGAGTTCCCTTCATATAGAGCATGATTGCGTTTTCAGCAATTTGCTTGTTAATTTTTTCTAATGTATCCACGATGCACCCTTTTAAAGAAACAGATAAAAAATTATATCAATTATGGCGAAATCTGATCAAGGCCGCAACTAATGATTCGTTATATGGCAAAAAGAGGTTCTATATTAAAATGGAGCAGAACCTACAAATCAGAGACCAAATTGACAAAACCTTACAAATTGGTCTAATAGTATACACCACTATAAGTTAAATTGTAACAATTTGGCCTTTCAACTGCATTGAATATCATTGCCATCCTGCTACACTAACCGTTTTAAGAATACATGGAGATTAAAAATGACCTTTACTTTACCAGAACTACCCTATGCTATGGATGCACTTGCTCCTAAAATCTCAAAAGAAACCCTGGAATACCATTATGGCAAGCATCACCAGGCTTATGTTACTAATTTAAATAAATTAATCCCAGGCACCGAATTTGAAAATATGGACCTTGAAGACATCATTATGAAGTCTAAAGGTGGGGTATTTAACAACGCAGCGCAAGTTTGGAATCATACTTTTTATTGGCATTGTCTAAGCCCCAAGGGTGGCAACGAACCTCAAGGTAAAATTGCTGAAGCCATCAACAAACATTTTGGTTCCTTTGCATCTTTTAAAGAACAATTTACTCAAGCTGCCATTGGAACGTTTGGCTCTGGTTGGGCATGGCTTGTACAAGATAACTCAGGCGCATTAAAAATTGTAAGTACCAGTAATGCGGGCACACCTATGACTGAGGGTCTTAATGCATTATTGACCTGTGATGTATGGGAGCATGCTTATTACATTGATTATCGAAATGCACGTCCAGAATATCTAAATGCATTCTGGGATTTGGTTAATTGGGAATTTGCTGAAAGCAATTTAAAATAATTAAAAGGATACAAGGATTAGATCATGGCTTTAATCACCACCTACAGCCCAATGCCGATTACCTTCACTCATGGTGAAGGTATTTGGCTGTACGATGAACAAGGAAAGGCTTATCTCGATGGATTAACGGGTATCGCGGTTTGCGGGTTAGGCCATGCTCACCCTGATGTAACACGCACCATTCAACAGCAGGCAGCCAAGCTGCTTCATACATCCAACGCTTTTCAAATTAAAGAGCAGGAGATGCTGGCGGCTAAATTAACGTCTATGGCAGGTATGGATCAAGTTTTTTTTGCTAATTCGGGCGCAGAAGCAAACGAAGCGGCAATCAAATTAACTCGTCTTTATGGCCATCAAAAGGGTATTGAAACCCCATCCATTATTGTCATGGAAAAAGCGTTTCATGGCCGTACAATGGCCACTTTAACCGCTTCAGGCAGCCGCAAAGTCCAGGCAGGTTTTGAACCTTTAGTTCCCGGATTTATCAGGGCGCCTTTTAACGACCTCGATGCCATTCAAACCATTGCTGCAAACAGGGAAGATGTAGTTGCCGTGATGCTTGAGCCCATTCAGGGTGAAGGAGGTATTTATCCAGCTGAGGAAGGGTATTTGCGAGCAGTCGCCCAACTTTGCGAGCAAAATGACTGGATGCTCATATTGGATGAAATTCAAACCGGTAATGGCCGAACCGGCAAATTATTTGCCTGTATGCATTATGGTATTCAACCTGATATTTTAACTACTGCGAAAGGTTTGGGTAATGGCATGCCCATTGGTGCATGCCTCATGAGCAAACGAGCTAAAGATTTGTTCAAGCCTGGAAATCACGGTTCAACTTTCGGTGGAAACTCATTGGCTTGTGCCACTGCTTTAACCGTACTGGATGTTATTGAACGTGACAAGGTATGCGAAAAAGTAACCAAAAATAGTGGTTTGTTAATGGACAAATTAATTAACAACCTGGGAGAGCACCCTCATGTAAAAGCTATTCGAGGAAAAGGCTACATGATAGGTATTGAGCTGGATAGACCGGCAAATGATATGCGCTTGATTGGTCTTGCCAACGGCGTTCTTTTTAACATAACAGCAGATACTGTGGTGCGTTTATTACCGCCCCTCATCATGAACGAAGATGAAATTGAAGAACTAGTGAAACGAGTGACATTAACCATTAATCAATTCACTAAACATTAAAGTTTGAAGAATATCTCAACCTTACAATGCTTGGTTAAATTTTCTACGTCCCTCGACTTGTTCGAGGGAACCGAAAGCTGTATGCCAGACTAGCTTTATGTTTAAAACAATCACCGCTGATTTGGGTGATAAGCCAGCACTTAAGACCAATATCATACCGCGCTATCGTTAACCCGAGCACTTACCTTAAATACTGAACTACTTTTACTGCCTGGTTAGAAAAAATCAATGAAACGCCACGATTAATCTCACGGTATAAACTGTTTTTAGAATCAACAAAACCTAGTCCGCAGAGTTGATTGGCATTTTTAAGCGCTTCTATTTGCTTTTTAGAAAACAAAAGATAACTTCCTAAAACGCCACCATACTGATGATTGATACTTAAATCACAAAATGAGTTCACATTATTATGTCCTGCCACCAATACTAATGATTCCGTGGGAAATTGAGTTAAATTTTTAATAATGGATGCTTTTAAAGTGATTAAGTGATAGTCAATTCCAGGGGTTAACGTGTGCAACTCATCAAAGAGAATTTTTTCATTAACAACTGAATTTTTTAATTCAATAAATAAATGCATCTTCTTTCCGAATTCGGAGACTACTTCTTGTAACGTCGGAATTCTGGGCTCCAGAGCCCGTAATTCTTTAAACGATAAATTAGCAATAGCCACATCATATTCCCACAGTCGTTTTAAGGTGGGATCATGGTTAATTACATATACTCCATCCCGGGTCGTATGAACATCAAACTCAATTCCCCAACAGCCCGCTTCTTCTGCCCGGCGAAAAGCTTCACGCGTATTTTCAAAATTTCCTGCAGCATTAGAGTGAACCCCCCGATGAGCAATGACTCGTGCTTCATTTATATGTTTTGCACAAGGCCTTGAACGAGGAATGGCTGCAAAGAAACCATCTAACATTTTTTGGATTACATAAAGCAGCATATATCGCTCCGGCATAAATTTTAAACTATATTATGTCGTCAATGGATGTAAGATCAATTAAAGATAAAGTTAAAACCAGGTTTAAAATAAGCCTCTATATGATAAAACGGGACTTTAGTCCAGATTTGCCAAGAGCAAGGGCTTAAAGAGGTCAAAATTTTACCATATATTTCCTATTTACTCTTTCAATAACAAACCAAAGTATGTGAAAATACCAACCTATATTTAATTTCTGCTCATCAGTAATTTAATTTAATGAGCCTATTGCGAGACTGTGTTTATGTCTGTAATAACCACTGATATGACCCGTGCTGTTTTCGACTTAAACCAAGGTAAGCCAGTTGCTATTCCCACCGAAACTGTATACGGTTTAGCCGCCTTGATTGATAAACCAGACGCAATTAAATCTGTATTCGCCATGAAAGGTCGACCGCTTAATCATCCTTTAATCATTCATGTCGCGCAAGGTTGGGATTTAAAGAACCTGGTTGCAGAAGTGCCCGATTATGCCCAACAGTTAATAGCTCAATTTTGGCCAGGACCATTAACTTTAGTCTTCCGCAGTAACGTAGACGAAATCAACCCCTTAATCACCGGTGGGCAATCTACAGTGGCCATTCGCTGCCCGGCGCATCCTCTCGCACAGGAGTTATTAACAAAACTCAACGTCCCGGTGGTTGCCCCCTCGGCGAATCCTTTTGGCAAAATTAGTCCCACAACCGCCCTACATGTCCAGAATTCGTTTGGTAATAAGGACTTACTTATTCTGGATGGGGGCCGCTGCTCAATTGGAATTGAATCCACTATAATCGATGCTACTCATCCTGATACGTACCAAATTTTACGGCATGGATTGATTGACGAACACGCCATAAAAGCAGTGATCGCCACGAAACAGTCAAACAAAAAAAATGAAACCAGAGTTCCCGGGAAACTAGACAGTCACTACCAACCACAAAAGCAATTGTATTATTTCCAGGATTACGCATCCCTTGTCGCGTTCTGTCGCCACAAAAAAGAATCAGTTTATGTCATCGCAAGTCAACAACCAGAAGAAACCTCGCTCTATTATCCCTTATCAAATAAACCTGAAAAAGCGGCCTACGATCTGTATTTTCAATTACGAGAAGCGGATACTTCCCCGGCCCAATGCATAGCGATAGAACTTCCACCAAATAATAGTGAATGGCTTGGAATTCGGGAGCGTATTTTAAAAGCAGGTACTGCTTGTCAGGAATAATCAGAGTTAATTAGTAACGCAGTTTATTCATAGTTCATGACCTGTGTAAAATTACATTGACATCAGTCCATAATTTGCGTACCTTATCGCCCATGCCGAGGTGGTGGAATTGGTAGACACGCTAGCTTCAGGTGCTAGTGGGGGCAACCCCGTGGAGGTTCGAGTCCTCTTCTCGGTACCATTTGATATACTGGACAACAATTCTGAAGCGTCTAATTAAGTGCTTACCCTTTTGATTTTATTTCATAATGAAATCATTCTTTTCAATTAGCCGTCATTTTCTCAATTTATAATCCATTAAAAATTCACTCAATTAAGCCAAAGAACTCACCGTAAATGAATTCCTGTGGAAGATTGTATGGGTAATTAATTTAAATTAGGCGGACACAAGCATCTCTGGATTGCTTCGTCGCTACGCTCCTCGCAAAGACAAGGGGGCTCGTTGCTTTAATATTGTCGTTGCTGTAAAGGTTGTGACAATCCAGTCCATCTTAATTACCTTCACTTCATTATAGTGAAACACTGATTTATAGATAATTCATATGAGTGAGCGAATTCAAATTATTATTAATGCCCTATCACAATAAGTACAATAAAAGGCGGCTCAAAAAAATTTAGCGGTGATTGAGAAAATGAATCCCTTATGGGAAGATTTGTGTTGAACATTTAAAATTAAGCAAACACAAGTATCTCTGGATTGCTTCGTCGCTACGCTCCTCGCAAAGACAAATTGGCTTTTTCGTTGCTGTAAAGGTGGCGCGGAGCGTAGCTATAAAACAATCCAGCGCATCTTAATAACAATCACTTAACATGGTAGTAGTGAAGCATTAATTTAAAGATAACTCGTAGGATTATAGAAGTAATTAAGCTTTAATTAATAGTTAATTAATCTGATTATGGAAAGCGACCTCAAGTGCTAACTTAACATTTAAGAGACCAATAATATGCGTGAATACCAACCAGCTGTTTATATTATGGCAAATAAACGTAATGGCACCATTTATACTGGTGTTACTAGTAATTTACTGAAAAGAGTATATGAACATCAATATGCAGACATCGAAGGATTCACTAAAAAACATGGGTGTAAAAATCTTGTGTATTATGAGCTAACGGAAAATATCATTAGTGCCATAGCAAAAGAAAAACAAATTAAAGCCGGCTCAAGAAAAAAGAAATTGGCGCTGATTGAGGCAATAAATCCCTTATGGAAAGATTTGTATAGGACATTAATTTAAATTAGCCACGCGAAAGCTTTCTGGATTGCTTCATCGCTCGTAGCAACGAAGAGTTGACTCCTGGCTTTAATTCTTGTCTTTAAGAGGAGCGTAACGACGAAGCAATCAGTCCCGATCTCAATTACCTTCTTAACGTTTTTTCCTCGGAACGAAGAGTTGACTCCTGACTTTAATTCTTGTCTTTGCGAGGAGCGCAGCAACGAAGCAATCCAGTCCCGATCTTAATTACCTTCTAAAGGTTCTTCCTCAGAATGAGAAGTTGACCATAACTATCGCGTACGAGCATAAATATGCAGGGACCGAGAATTTAAAAATAGTGGGTAAAAATCTGAAGAATTTATATTTTTTATTTAGTAATAAGATACCCAATAAAAATTTGTAAGTAAAATATTTATCTTCAAACTAAATCGGTTTAAAAAAATTTTAGATTCAATATTTTCAACCTACTCTAGACGGAATTAAATTTCCCATAGAATTACCGAACTGAATCGAGCTTCCAGCATGTAGCGTGTTGTTCCATTGCACTTGCTCACTATTTGCGAAAAGTAATATCACTGTGGAGCCTAGCTTAAAATAACCCATTTCATCTCCCTGTAACAGCATTGGATTTGAGGTGGTATAATCAAAATTCGCCTGGGTTTTAGTCCGCTTTAAATCACCATGCCAACTGGTGCCAATAGCGCCAACTATAGTTGCGCCTACCATGACCATAGCCATTGGACCTGCTTTAGTTTCAAAAAATACGGAGAGACGTTCGTTTCTGGCGAATAATTTTGGTACAACGCGCACTGTCGAAGGTTGCACGGAAAATAAAGCTCCAGGAATATAAGTCATGCTCCGTAATTGAGCATCGATGGGCATATGAACCCGGTGATAGTCTTTAGGTGATAAATATAACGTAGCAAATTGGCCATGAATAAATTGCTGCGCGGTATCAACATCGCAAGCAAGTAATTCTTGTACCGAGTAATCATGTCCTTTAGCCTGAATCAACTGGCCTTTGTGAATCAAACCCAATTCACTTATAGTGCCATCAACCGGGGAAATGATATCAGCCTTCGCTAAGGGACGTACATCAGGCTTTAAATGACGTATGAAAAAGTCATTAAAACAGGCAAATTCTGTCGGATTTTCAATCAAAGCCTCACTCATGTTCACATGATATTTTTTTATAAAATTTTGAATTAAAAAATTTTTAATTGACGTATTGTTCACATCAGCCATCCAACCAGCAAATGACGTCAAAAACTGCTTTGGTATTAAATACTGGGGAATGGTTTTTAAAAAATCTAATGACATAAAACAATACCTTGAATAAAAAACAAAAAGAAAGAATCATAACCTAAGTACTGCTTCTTGTCACAATAACCTGATTTTTCATGCATTACATAGTTAATGCTTTTGCTAGAGTTCCTGGCTGTTGCTGGTGGGTATAAGCAGCAGCCATCGACTGTAATGATTTGAATAATTCATGATTAATATCTAAGGGATCCAAGTTCATTATATCTGGAAAATCAGAAGTAACCTGTGCTCGTGTATCTGCCTGAATTCCAGAAATAATAGCCTGGAATAAAGTTACATTAAGCGAGGAGCTGGCTGCACCATTGAAAAAAATATAAGCAACGATCTTATCCTGCTCTTTTATGGTTTTGCAGTAACCAGTAACTTCGCTCCGTCTTGAAAATATAGAAAATCGACTCAAACCATCTTCATATTTTATTAATGCTTTGTTAATTATATCTAAAAATTTATTTCGCGGCAGTTTATTGAGCCAAAGATACATAGAATCAAAAAACATCTTGGTTGTATTCTGTTCAATATATTCCAATTGATTGAACTTCGAGCTTGTTTTTGCAAAAGAAACGGCGGCAAAAGTAAATTTATCGATATCCTTTTTAAACAGATTATTACTCACTGCATCCTGAAGAGAGGGGTTATTTTTTTTAACCTCGAGCATTAATACGGTTAAATGTTCTATAAGCGCGGTGTTCAAAGCACCATTTTCAGTGGAGCCCGATTTTAAAATATGAGCTAACCTATGGCTTCCCGGCTTGGTGTTACTATCCGCCAGGTATTTTTTTACTGGTTCTCCTCTAGTTCGGGTTGCTAATAGGTTCAACACAGGTACATTAAGATTAATCGTAGGAGAATAAAAGGTGTCGATTATATCAACAATAATACGCCTCAGATCCTCGGGTTTTTTACTATCTGCCCAACTAAATAAATCTTCGACAAACTGATTTATTACTTTCTCATGAGTATGGGGCAATAGCTTCTCGGGCAATAATTTTTTACTCAAAGTCCGCATTAAAACATCGGTGCTGACGAGGTGCTCTCGAATATTAGCTTGCTTTATAAATAATTCCAAACTACTCACAATAGTTTTAAAAACAGTACTAAAAGTAGTGGTGTGATCAAATAATTCACAAATTCTAAATACTTCATTATAGTGCGTAATTTTGGCTATTTTATCAATAAATAATGAGTTGTGTTCCTCTATAAGATTCTCACTAGGTATATTGTAATATTCACTAGCTGCTTCATAAAGCTGATTAGTAAAATTGATTAAGCCTAAAATTCCCTCCCTTCGTTTATTCCCTAAATCCAAGCGAACATACGCTCTCAACTGTTCTATTGATAATTTAGTCATCGGTAGAAATACTTGCCAAATGAAGGTCAAATTACTGTCCTCTGCACTCCAGCTGGATGAATTACCATCAAAAATATCCTGAATAGCTGCATGATCTTTAGGCGCAGAAACATCAAGCATCATTGATTTCAATAAGTTGTAACTTTCACTTAATTCTTTAGTAAAACGCGGTGCAAAAGTATCTCGCCAGATCTGATTGTATCTTGCTTTTAATACTTTATTATCAAATTTTTCATTAATTGAATCCTTTACAAAAAGTGT